>DATAWG010000073.1 GCA_036267355.1 Pirellulales bacterium
GGCGGCTTGGAGGAATTCGCCGAGTTCTTGTTGGCCTTGGCCAACTCGGCTTCCAGAACGGCCAATCGTTGCTCCAGGCCTTCAACGCGTCGCTGAAGGACTTCGCAATTCGGGCACGGCTTGTCGGCGGGCTGCGTCATAGCGCCGCCAACTTACCCGATCACCTACAAAACCTCGAATACCGATTTACCCAAAAATCCGTGAACGCTTACATTCCGCCGGGCCGCCATCCCCGTCCTCCGTATCACATGCACTATCCGGTCGCCTTTTGGTTCGGACATCATTTCGATGTCGGCGAGTTGGTCGCGGGCGGCATCGATGTCGAATTCAGCAGCGTTCGCCAGCTCGACGCCGGCGATCCGTCGAAAAACTTGGCGCCGGCCTACCGGGTCTGGTTCCATAACAATAGCGATGTGGATATCAACCAGGCATTCGACGTGGCGATCCTGGCTTCGAACGATCAGACGCTGACCACGAACCTGCCATATGCGGCGGTGCGAGTCGACGGCATGGCCGCCGATGAAACGATGTTTGTCGACATCCGCCTGCCGATCGAAGCGATGAGCATGGCCACCGTGGACGGACAGCCCGCCGCCTTCACTTATCTGCACACGATCATCGATAGCCAGAACGAACTGGTCGAAACCAACAAGGCCAACAACTTCGCGGTCTACGCCCGGCAAGACATCCCGATGCTCGGACAGTAAGGCTCAGTCGAAACTAAGGCCTCCACTTCCCCCCACCCCCCCTTGCGTGAGGGGGGTGGTTGAGGGGTGGTGAAAGACGGAAGCAATTTGTCGGCCGACCGTAAACGAGCATGGAAGCAACGTAGCAGGCACACTCCGTGTGCCGTCCACCTTGCTCTGTGCGTGGCGCTCCACGGAGCGCCGACGGCACACGGAGTGTGCCTGGTACATTCACCTCCGACGGCCGGCAGTTCCCAAGCGAACTGACCGGCCGTTGTGCGTTTTAAATCCCGGCCGTCCGTTTGCAAACAGCGGCTTGCCCGAGGCCGTCGAGGTGGCTTACGATCAATGGCTAAACCAACGAGGAACGTTCGACGGCCAACGGGATTCACTCCTCACGACGCATCGCCATGAAATCGCATACCGAATACCTGACGTTCAACATCGCGTCGAAGATGGCGTTTCAAAACATCACGCCGCAGGTCGAACAGGCCGTGCGCAAAAGCGGCGTGCAAGAGGGGCTCGTGCTATGCAACACGATGCACATCACCAGCAGCGTTTTCATCAACGACGACGAGCGCGGCCTGCACCACGATTTCGGCGTGTGGCTCGAACAGCTCGCCCCGTTCAATCCCGATCCGAATCATTATCACCACAACCGCACCGGCGAAGACAACGCCGACGCCCATTTGAAGCGCCAGATCATGGGCCGCGAAGTCGTCGTGGCGATCACCGACGGCAAACTCGACTTCGGCCCCTGGGAGCAAATTTTCTACGGCGAATTCGACGGCCACCGGCCGAAACGGGTACTGATCAAGGTGATCGGAGCGTAGCGAGCATTGGTGCGAACGGTCTTCGGGGCATGCGGAGTCGCCGCCTACGTAGTCCGCCGCTCCGCGGCGGAAGGCGCCATCCAAAGGGGTGCCGTTCTCAAGAACTGCCGGATTATTTCCTATCCTCGGCGGAAAGAAATAGTTGCACATCGCTTCCTTTGCTGGGGACGGTGAATTCGCGGATGATCGGTTCTTGATTGCCGGCGGTTATTTCGGCGGTGTATTTTTCGCCGCGGGCAAGATCGAATTGAAAGCTCGAATGGCCCGCGTCGCCGGCCACGAGATTGCCGCCGCGGCGGATTGCGAGGTGGACGGTTTGCGGCCGGCCAGCCGGGTTGTCGAGCACTTGCAGCGTCAGGCTCGCGCGGCGTGTGTAGAACGGCGTTACATCGATCGCCGGAACGTCTTTATTCTCCGGCGCCCAAACCAGGATAAATGAAGTGCCGGTCGGGGCATACGAAGCGGCATAAATCCGTCGCTCGGGCTGCGTGCCGTCGCTACGGGCGGCATTGGCGTTAAACCACGTTTGATTGAGCTGGTTGCTCTCCGACGCGCCGACGAAATTCCACTGCCGGTCCCACACTTCCGCCCACGAATGGTTTCCTCCGCCGCTGCCGTCGGCGTTCGTCCATTCGGGCACGCCCGCGAAGCGGGCCGGAATGCAAACGGCACGGCATGCGTCGACCAAGAGAATCGAAAGCCCTGTGCACGACGCATAGCCGGCCGCACACGATTCCGACGGGCTTTGGTCGGGCTTCGGCCGCTTGGTCGGATGGTATTTCACCTTCGTGGTTTGAAACACGAACTTGTTCAACACGAGCGCAGCTTCGCCGGGCGACTTGCAGTCTTTCACCGCAGGCAAAAATTTTTCATAGAAATCCTTTCGCCAGTTCTCGCGCTTCTCGTTTACATTGGCGTAGGGCAACACATCGTTGAAAAACAGCTCCTCGGGCAGCGCCTTGCCCCAGGAAACCGCTTTCCGGGCGCGATACGCATACGCAACATCGTCCACCAGCAGATCGGCCTTGATGCTCGTCAGATCGCGCTCGGGCATGTTTACCAATAGAAACGCGAGCCCTTCGCGGTCGCCGGGCGCAGTGCGCTCGATGGCTTTGATCAACTCGGCTTGATTTCCCTCGGCAATGCCAAGCGCCTTCACGGCATCGGGCCGATATTTTTCCGGCAGCAGGCCGACCGCGTCGCCCATGCTCAGCACCGGCTTGGCCGAATCATCTGCCAAGAGCACAGCCGCCATGCAACTAATGGCCGCCAAGGTAAGCGAAGCGAATATTAAATGGCGGACCGTGGAGCGGAATTTCATGCGGATCGATTTCGTAAGCGTACGGTCTGTCTAAAAAATGCTGCGCATACTTTTAAAACACCGGCCCGCAGTGCAATTCGAGCTGGGCCAGCATCGTCTGTCAAAATTTCCTCGTTAACACTTCGGGTTAGTATGCTTAGCTAACAAGTTTTGAGGCAAAGCCAAGTTTTGCAAGAACCGCCGGGGGGCGATCAGCCGAAAAGGTCCAGCACCGGCTTGCCGACGCCGTCGCGGGTGACATAAAACGGGCGCCGCTCGACTTCGTAAGCCAGTCGCGGTGAAATGCCGAGGGCATGATAGATCGTGGCATGCAGGTCTTCGATCACGACGTGGTTTTCGATCGTTTTGCAAGGCCGCTCGTCGGCAGTTTTGCCGTAGAGAAATCCCTTTTTCACGCCGCCCCCGAACATCAGCACGCTCGCCCCGTCCGTGAAATGGCGGTGCATGCCGTAGTATTTTAGGCTCTCGATCGATTTCGGCACTTCGACTTGGTTCTGCACCGGTTGGCCCGGCCGGCCTTCGAGCATCATGTCGCGGCTGAATTCGCTGGCCAACACGATCAGCGTGCGGTTCAGCAGCCCGCGCGATTCCAGATCGCGCACCAACTGGGCCACTGGCTCGTCGATGTGCTTTTTCATGTCGATCATGCGCGTGTGGCCATTGTCGTGCGTGTCCCAATTCAAAAAAGGGATGTATTCGGTCGTCACTTCGATGAACCGCGCGCCGACTTCCGTCAATCGCCGGGCCAGCAAGCAGCCCAAGCCGAACTGGCCGGTGTTGTAGCGATCGTAGCTTTCCTTCGGTTCGAGGCTCAGGTCGAATGCCTTGGCGCTCGGCGAACTGAGCAGCCGATGAGCGCCGTCCATCGCCCGCAATAGCGACTGCTGCTGATAGTCGCTGCCGGCATCGCCGAGCGGACTGTCTTTCACCAGCCGGCGGTAGAACTTGTCGCGATTCTCGAACCGCGCGGGGCTCATTCCTTTCGGGGGCCGAATCGTGCCGGCCGCCTGATCGGGATAAGGAATCAGAAACGGTCCGAATTCGCCGCCGAGAAAACCGGCCGTGTGAAATGCTTTCAATTCTTCGCCTTCGCCGAGATCGAATCGCTGGCCGATATCGATGAACGCCGGCACGGCCGGATTGAGCGGGCCGAGCGTGCGGGCGATCACGGCCCCGATGTGCGGCGCGGCAACGGTTTGCGGCGGGGCGTAGCCGGTGTGCCATTGATATTGATGCCGCGAATGGAGAATAAAGCCCAAATCGCCGGCCTTGTAGGAGCGGATCAGCGTGCCGCGGTTCATCACCGACGCGATCTGCTCCAGGCCCTGCGAGAATTTGATCGAGTCGACCGATGTGTCGATCGACGGAAACGTGCTTAGCACCTTTTGCGGATCGAGGCCCTTTTCGAACGGCGTGTAGCGCTTCGGGTCGAACATCTCGGTGTGGGCCATGCCGCCCGCCATCCAGAGCACGATCACGGTGTCGACCGTGGCGGGGGATTTCTTTTCTGCCGCCGTGTTGGCGAGCAATTGCCGTGCGGGGGCCGCCGCCATGGCTGCGAGCGTCGCACTGGCGGCGGTTTCCAGAAATCGCCGCCGCGAAAGATGTCGATCGATTTTCATGGAAAACTCATCAATAAATCATTAGTGAATCAATTGAAACTCCGGCAACATGAACATTGCCCAGAGAAAATCTTCCACCGGCTCCGGCTTCAAATCCGAGCCGATAAATCCGGTCGCGGCGGCGAGTTCAGTTTTCGTCGGCGCTCGGCACAACGCGCGCCGATAAATCTCGTCGATCAACACGGCAGCCGATTTCGGCTTCCTGTCGAGCCATTTCCGAGCGCCTTGTTTCACCAGATCGTCGAGCGTCGTGCCGTTGGTCAATTCGAGGGTTTGCAATGTCGTGGCCAGATTGTCGCGATGCGTGAGCACTTGTTCGCGATCCGTGCGACCAAGCGCTCGGCTCAGCGCGTCGTCGTTCAAGAAGACTGCCCGAATTGGGTTCTCCTTCTCCGCTTTCGTAGGCCTCGGCGATTGAAACGCCGCCGAATGGGGCCAAACGCCCGTCACGCTAAACACGCCGTCGATAAACTGCTCGGCCGTCATCCGCTGAACCAGCGGCCCGCGAAATACGAACCCGCTCTCGGCCGGCCCACGCGCGCCGACGGAGCGCATCGCGTAGGCCCGGGAAGTGCAGATGACTTTCAACGTGCGCTTCAAATCGAAATGATGGTCGACCAGATCGGCCGCCAGCCAATCCAGCAAATCGGCGTTCCACGCTCCTTGGTCCATGTCGTCGACCGGCTCGATCAACCCGCGGCCGAGCATTTGGGCCCAAAGATGATTGACGATGGTGCGCGCAAAACGGCCATCTTCGGGGCTGGTGATCGCGCGGGCCAATTGGCCGAGCCGCTTTTCCCGCGGGGCTTTCGCGTCGATCGCGCCCAACTCGGGATAGAGAAATTTCATCGGGGCGAACTTGCCCGTCGGCTTATCGCAGCGATGAACTTCGAGCGGCGTGTCGGAAAAGATGCCGGCCAAGCCGTAGGAATCGTTGAGCGTCCAGTCGTTGATGAAACTGTCGTGGCACGAGGCGCATTTCAGATTGATGCCCATGAACACCTGCGACACATTCTGCGCCGCCTGCATCGCCGGCACTTGGCTGGCATTTACCACGCCCCGCCACACCACGCCGCGGATGAATCCGGCGGATTCGGGCTTGGGATCGATCAGATCGCGCACGAACTCGTCGTAGGGCATGTTCCAATACAGCGATTGATACAGCCACGCCGAGATTTGCGTTCGCCCGCCGTCGATGTATCCGGTGCCGCGGTAGGCGTTGCGCAAGGCGTCGTTCCAAAATGTCATCCAATGCTCGGCATAGCGCTCGTTGTCGGCCAAAAGCCGCTCGACGAGCCTTTCTCGCTTGTCGGGCGACGTGTCGGCAACGAATTTTTCAACCTGCTCCGGCTCCGGCAACAGCCCGATGAGATCGAGCGACACGCGGCGGATAAACGTGCGATCGCCGGCGATGTTTCCCGCCAGCTCAACACCGGAAACATGATTGCTCGCGAAAAAAGGACCGAGCAGCAAATCAATCGGATTTGTCGAGCCATTGGCCGCGGCTGGTGGCAAGGTTGGCCGTCGCAAATGGAGCGGAGCGGCGGGAGCCCGGTGAAAGGTGAAACCCGGTTCCCACGGCAATCCCTGGTCGATCCATGCCCGCAATACGCCGATTTGGTCCGGCGTGAGCCGTGGGCCCTTGGCAGGCATGACCCGATCCGAATCCAAGCCACTGACCAACCGAATCAAGAGGCTTTCCTCGCTCTTTCCCGGCACGACGGTGGCTCCGGTATCGCCCCCTTTGAGGACGGCCGCGCGGTCCTCAATGGAAAATCCCCCTTCGTGCTTGGCATTCGCGTGGCATTTGACGCATGTGCTGGCCAAGATCGGTGCGACTTCCTTGTGAAAATCGATCTTGTGATCGGCAGCAGGAGGAATCGCCGGTGGCGACGTTTCGCTGGCCAGCAATTGGCAAATCGCGATCGCAATCGACACTAGGCCCGCGGCCAACACAACGCACGCTGGACGAGAATGGCGTCGCATAAGGGCGCGAGCGGGAAGGAGGGGCGGGAACCGGCGGGATGCTCCATTTTACGTGCTCGTCGCTGACGCGTAAACTAGCCCGGCCGCGGGGTAGTGGTCAAAGTTGCCTTAATGGCCGGCGCTAATGCGCCGCTCTCGCATCATCTGCGCGAAGAGATTCGCCGAGCGGTGATCGCGCGCGAGAAAAGAAAGCGACCCGAACCGAGGGCGCGAAGTGGAGATTCGTTGGGAGAACGATCGCGGCCGACCTTATGCACGACAAATTTTTCGCCGACGAACCGCGAAAATCACTCCAAGGCCGGCCATGGCGGCCAATAGCAACGTGGAGGGCTCCGGGACGGCAGCAGGGCTGCCGGCGAATGTCGCGCTCGGGGCGAACGCGGCGGTCACGCTTCCCAAGGCCGAAGCTGAGGGCGTGCTGTAGACACTCGTGTCCGATGCGAGCAGGCTCGAACCGATTTCGGCCGGCGATGCGTCGGGCGAGGAAACCGCCGTACCCGACGGCAAGACGGCCAGAACTCGGCTTTCCAAGAGGCTCGCATTCAGGCCGGGGTCAGTGGCCGCCAGATTCTCGATCGCCGTGATGCGGTTTTCCAGCGATTGGCCGGCGGCGCTGGTGATTGCGCCGGAAGCGATCGCGGTTTGGATGGCCGTGAAGGGGTCGCTCGTGTCGGTGGTCGAGGCGCTGGCTGTGGCCACCGCCGGCGAAGCGCTCGATGCAGTCGCGGCCGGCTGAGCGTTGCCCTGCCCGCCGGCGAAGGGCAGGATGGTCACCGTCGAGCCGGCGTTGATCGCCAGCGAGTTTTGCAGGATTTGCGAGGCCGACAGGCTGGCGGCGTTGATGCCGTCGCCAACCGACGTATTGCCGGCGTAGGTGGTTGGAGACGTGCTTACCGGGGTGCTGGAGATCACACCCACGGTTTGCGAAGTCGTGCCGACGACCGATACCGCGCCATCATTGCTATTGCCCGTGCCTTCCGTGGTGATGTTGGCCGCGATGCCGCTCTGCGATAGCGCTTGGGCGCCGGCCAGTTGCAGCGTGGCCCCGGCGGCGACGGTTACGGAGACCGCGCCCGAAAGGGTTGCCGCCGAGCTGGGGTTGAGGGCCAACGTGCCGCCGTTCACCGAGAGCGTATTGCTGCCTCCCCAACTCAATGTGCCGCTGACACGCAGCGTGCCGGAGTTGACCGCCAAGGCGCTGCCGCTTGCGACGGTCGTCGCGCCGCTGAGCGTGAGCGTGTTGCTGTTGCCGTTAAAGGTGAGTGACGGCCCGTTCAGTTGCAGCGAACCCGCAAAGCCGGTGGAATTGCTTTGATTCACCGTCAGGCTGGCGGTGCTATCGACATAGAGCGTGCCGCCCGTGCCCGACAGGTTGCCGATGTTGAAGCTGTTGTTGTAGAGGTTGACGATGGAGGTGTCGTTGATCGTCAGCGCGCCGGGAGAGCCCGTGGTGCCGCCGAGCGTGGCGCCGCTGCTTGTCTGACCGACGTAGAGCGTGGTGCCCCCTTCGACGGTAGTGCTGCCTGTGTAAGTGTTGGGGGCTTCAAAGTCGATCTGGCCGCCACCGGTCAGCGTAATTGATCCGGTGCCCGAGATGACGGTGCTATTGCCGGAGTAGCTGGCAGTGAGCAAGTAGCTGTCCGGATCGACGCTGAAGGTGGTGTTGCCCGACGAATCGCCCAGGATGAGCGAGGTTCGTAGTTCGACGAAGCTGTTGGTGAGGTTGACCTGCGCGCCGCCGTCGGCGCCGTTGTTGTTGAGCGTGAGGCTATAGCCCGACCCGGTGCCGCCGGAGACCAACGTGAAGTTGGTGCCCGATGTGAAGTTGAGAGAGCCGACGGTGTAGGTGTTGTCGATGGTGACGGATTGCGAGAGGTTCGTGTTATTGATGTTGACGAAGGAAGCCGATTGGCCGGCGACATCGGGAATCTCACCCTGATACCAACTGTTCGAGGCGCCATAAATGCCGCCGAGGGTACCGACCCAGGACGAAGAGCCATTGTTGACGATGGTAGATACGATCAGATCGACTTGGCCCGGGCTGCCGGTCGTGACAACTTCGTAGTTGTATCCAGTGGGAACGGAACCGGGATTCCAGGCCGCCGTGCCAGAGAGCGTTGTGTAGTTGATCAGGTCATAAGTGCCAGGCTGGAGCAACGTGTTGTAGTCGTTGATGTTGAATGTGATCGTGCCGTCGATGCCCAAGCTAGAGGTGAGGATGTGGTCGTTATACGGGTTCGAAAACTGGGGTGGGGTATCGCCGTTGCCGTCGGGAGTGGAGCTGAGATTGAAGGTGAGCGCCGAGCCCGACTGGAGGGTGAGTCCGCCGTTGAAGTTCGCGGTGACTCCGCCAGGGGCCTGCCCGGCGCCCGGCGCAACGATGCCGCCGCTGGCGACGGTGACAAGGCCGGCCACGGAGCCGGAACCGCCTAAGGCGCCGTTCGAGTTGACGTTCACTGTGCCGGCCACGCTACCGGAAACTTGTAGCGAGCCACCTGAGATAGTGGTCGTGCCTTGGTAGGTGTTCGTGCCGGCCAAGTTTAGCGTGCCGCTGCCGACTTTCGTGAGACCAGCCATGTTGCTCAAGCCGTTCGCGGACGCGGACAAGCCGCTTGCGAAGCTCACATTGTTGCCGTTGGTGTCGATCGTCGCGGTGTAGCTGAGGGGCTGAATTTGCAACGAAACGTCTTGCGTGTTGCCGCTGGCGTATTGAAGCGTGGCGGCGGGGCCGGCGAAAGTGATCGTGTTGGTGCTGCTGCCGTTGCCCAACGAGCCGTTGCTGAAGGTGAGTTGGCCGGCGGTGAGCGAAATCGGCCCGGAATAGGCGCTGTTGCTGCCCGACAGCACGAGAGTGCCGGCGTTCGGAGAATCGGGGTTGAGGTTCAGCGCGCCGGTGCCGGAGAGCGGGCCCGACAACGTGAGTTGCGTGCCGGTGGCAACGTCGGCAATGACATTGCTCACCAGCGACACCGGGGCGGAAATCGTGTTATTGTTCGTTGCGTTGGTCAATGTGGCTGTGAAGCTGCTGCCGCCATTGCTGAGCGCGAGTGTGTTGCCCGGAGCCGTCGGCGACGGGGCAATCGTGTAAGTGCCGGATGCGGG
This sequence comes from Pirellulales bacterium, assembly GCA_036267355.1. Lineage (NCBI taxonomy): Bacteria > Pseudomonadati > Planctomycetota > Planctomycetia > Pirellulales > Pirellulales bacterium. The sequence goes on from DATAWG010000073.1 coordinate 9,551, forward strand.
ATTATCGAACGTGAGCAAACCGACGCTGAGCACGCTTTGATCGACGGTGATGGTTTCATCGTTGGTGGTGCTTGTAAGCGCGGATCCGAAGGTGGCCGAATCGCCGGGCACTTGCGGCACGTTTTCGCCCGACCACTGCGAAGTCGGGCTGCTCCAAGAGTAAGTTCCAGGATTCGTCTGTTGCCAAACGGAACTAACCGACAGGCCGATACCCAGAGTTTCCGCCGTGGGCGAATTGCCGAGCGACAGACGGTAGCCGGTTCCGCCGATGGTGATGACTTCCGTGGTGGCATTGTTGCTGAATTCGAACGTTCCGCCCAGTCCGCCGTTCGGCGAGCTCAGCAGCGTGTACTGAGCGCCCGATGTGAGCCCGGAACCCAATCCGGCGACATCGATGATGTTCGTTCCGGCGACGGCGGCATTTGCCAACGCCCCGCTGACCAACAGCTCATCGGCACCGGTGCTGTTGACGTTGAATTTGAGGGTCGCGTTGTCGAGCGCCAGCCCGTCGCCCGTGAAACTGCTCTGCTGATTGAGAGCGAAGGCGCCGATGTTGTTGCCGGCGGACAGGTCGAGTGTGCCTGAGTTCACCGTGAGGATCGCATTCGTGGTTGCGTTGCCGAGAGTGCGCGTGCTGCCGCCGATGAGTTGCGGGGCGAACGTGGAACCGCTATTAACCGCGATCGTCGGATTGCTGAGCGAGCCGCTGGTGGCCAGCACGAAGGTGCCAGAATTGACCGTGGTCGGGCCGCTGAAGTTGCCGCTGCCGGCGAGCGTGAATTTTCCCGCGAAGCCATTGGTGCCGATGTTCAGGATGCCCCCCGCGCCGCCGTCTCGCAGAGTGCCGGAGAACGTGGAAGAAAGACTGTCGCTGCTGCCGACGGTGAGCGTGTTGGCGCCGATATTGACGGTGCCCGAGCCGCCCAAGGCGCTCAAAGTTTGGCTCGCCCCGCTGGCATTCATGTTGAACGTCGTGCCCGCATTGACGTTTAGAGTCGTGGTGGTGCCGAGTGCGGCGGCGACGCTGGCATTGAGCGTGCCGTTGTAGATGTTGACAACGGTGCCCGGCACAAGGCTGGTGTACGGCGCGTCGAGCGTTACGGTGCCATTGCCGACCAAGGTCAGTGAGCCGGGTGTGCCATTGTCGTTAAGCGATCCCAGGATTAAGGTTCCGCTTCCCGTGCCGTTGTTCGACACGTTGACGATCGGATTACCCGCCAGCGTTGTTTCGTTTGACGTCAAGGTGTAGGGAACATTCGTGCCGGTGCTGCCGCCGGAAACGGTTAGCAGCGTGGTGCCGAGCGTGAGCGCGCCGACCGAGTCGGACGACGTGCCGGTAATGTCGATCGTCGATGGCCCCGTTACGGAAACTGTGTTGCCCAGCGACAAACTATTTACTGCAACCGCATTGCTTGTGAAGAGAACGGTGTTGGGGATTGAAACGGTCTGGTTGCTGGTGTCGGGACCGCTGTACTGCACGTTCAAGCCTTCGCCGCCGGTGCCTTGATAGTAGCCGACGGTGATGGCGTGGAAGCCCGCGCTTAGCGTTTCTGTCTCCGTGACTGTTGTGGCGCCCTGGAAGGCGTTGTTGTTTACGAAAGGCGAGTTTCCATTGTCGAGGAACAACACGCTTCCGTCGTCGCTAGTGGTGCTAAACGTGTAGCTGCCGGCCTGGGTGATGTAGATGTAACCAGTGAATCTCGCTTCGAGATTGGTTTGGGCGGTAAAGCCAAACCCGGCCTCACCGAGAGACGAATTGGCGGGGCTCGCGCCGAACATCGTCGAGTTTTGCCCGCTATAGCCGTTGTTCGAGAAATTCAAGTTGGGGTAATTCCCCGTGGTGGTGTTGGCAACGACGACCGGAGTTTGCAAACCGAACCAGGTGTTCAATTGCGACAAACTATCGTAGTTGGCGTTGTTCGGGTTTGCGCTTTCGGGACCGAGGAAGGTTCCGGTAAGCCCCGGCGTTGGCTTGACTCCTTGCAACGAGAGCGTCCCGCCGCTCAATGTCACGGTGCCGACGCCGAGAGAGGTGCTGGCGCCGACGGCCAACACGCCATTGGTTACGGTCGTGCCGCCGTTGTACGTGCTCGCCCCGGTGAGATAAAGCGTGCCAGTGCCCGCCTTGATGAGCGAACCTTGGCTGGAAATGCCGCCGTCGCGGATCGTGCCTGAAAAGGAAGCGATGCCGCCGAAGGTGGTCGGCGTGATGTTGTCGGTATTGCCGATGGTCAGTGTGTTGTTGTTGAGGTTCACAGTGCCGCTGCCAACCAGCGAGCTAATCGTTTGATTTGCGCCGACGGAGAGCGTGCCGCCGGTGGCAATATTGACTTGCGCAAACGATCCGAGCGAGCCGGGCGAACTGGCCGTGCCGGCGGCGTTGGAATTCAGCGTGCCACTGATGCTGACTTGCGTACCTTGAACCAAGCTGACTGCGGGATAATTCAAGGTCGTCGCGCCGGTGCCGGTGAAATTGAGCGTGAGAGGCGTGCCACTGAGTTGGTTCGACGGATTGTTGCCATCGTTTAGCGCGCCCAAGTAAAGCGTTCCCGGACCGCCGCCGACGCTGTTCGACACATTGAACGTCGGGTTGCCGGTAAGCGTGGTCGTTTGCGCGGCCCCAACCAGCGACAGGCTATAGGCGTCGGTCGAATTGTAATTGCCGACGACGTTGAGCGTGCTGCCGTTGATCGTCAGATCGCCCATTGAGGTTGCCATCGGCCCGGCGACGCTGATGGTGGAAGTGCCCGTAACCGCAACGTTATTCGTGTAGACGGCCGTGCCGGGGGTGACTGCGCCGAGCGAGTAATCGAAATTGGTGACGGTCTGAAGCGCGTTATTGCCGCCGGTGCCGCCGGTGAAGCCAAGATATGCCGTCGAGGAACCGAGGATCGATTGAAGGTTCTGGCCCGTGTAAGTCTGGCTGAAGGTTTGACTCGTGACCGTGTCGGTGAGGGTCTCGGTGAGCGTCGACGAGCCGTCGTAGCTGATCACGACGTTGATCGGGTCGCCCGATCCGATATTCACCGGGCTGGTGTTGATGTTTGCGAGTCCGCCGCCGCCGTTGGTGACGTAATTCGTGCCACCGAGAATGTTGTTGCCACCGTTGTCGACATTCACACCGATAGCGACGCTTCGTCCGGGAATGCCGGTATAACCCGCGTTGCCGCCGTTGTAGCCAAGAGCTCCCAGGCCGCTCGCATTTTGCAGAACAAATGCGATTCCGTCTCCAGGATTTGTAGTTGTATTGCCTGACACTTGGTAAGTGAACGAGGCAGTGAACCCGGCCCCGCCGCTGGCGACCGAAACCGGCGCGGCGTAGAAGGCGCTGCGGGCTTCGTTGTTGTTTGGGTCGGTCAACGTCAGCACGCTGGGCGCGCCGAAGGCAGGCGTGCTGATGTTGCTGCTGTTCACTAACCAGCCATATTGGTTCGTACCATTGAAACCGTTGATCGGCCCGGCGACGGATTGCCCGCCCGCGAGCGAAAGCGTGCCGCCGTTCAAAGTGACGGTTCCGGTTCCAATTGGAATGACCGAGCCGCTGGTTGCCGACGGGCCAACTGCGAGTACGCCGTTGGACACCATTGTTCCGCCCGAGTAGTTGTTTGCGCCATTGATGGTCAATGTGCCGGCGCCACTCTTGCGAAGCGAGCCACCCGCAGGCGTGCCGTCCAGAATGTTTCCGATAAACAGCGAACTGACATTATCCGCATTGTTGCCCACGGTGAGCGCAACGCCGTTGAGAGCGACGTTGCCGCTGCCGCTCAGGGCGCTAACTTGTTGATTGCTCACGCCGACAGTCCAGGCGGAGCCGGAGGCGACGGTGACTTGGGCAAGCGTGCCGAGGGCGGCGGCGCTATTGGTAATCAAACCGCCGCCATTCACCTGCACCTGCGTGCCGCTGACGATTCCGGAACTGCTGTTTCCGGTGAGCGTCAGGGTGCCGGTGCCGGCCTGAATGAGCGTAGCGCCGCCGGCGCTCGTAAAGCTGCCGGCGTAGGTGGAGGAGAGATTATCGCTGCTGCCGATCGTGAGCGTGCTGTTGCTGAGATTCACGATACCGGTGCCATCGCTGTTGCTCAGCGAACTGATCGTTTGGCTAATTCCGGAGTCGAGGCTGAATGCTCCGGAATTCGAAAGGCTAACCTGCGCCAACGTGCCGAATGCGCCTGAAACGCCGGCGATGACGTTGCCCCCGCTGACGTTGACTTGGGGCGATGTCCCGAGGGCGGCCGAGGCGCCAGCGGTCAAATTGCCGCCGTTGACGTTCACGGTGGTGCCTGCCACCATGCTGGTGGCGGTGGCCGTCAGATAGGTCATGCCGGAGTCTTGGATCGTGATCGTGCGGGGAGTCCCGCCGTCACTTAGCGCGCCGAGGTACAGCGTGCCTCCGCTGCTGGCGACATCGAACGTCGGATTGCCGGTCAAGGTAACCGATCCCACCGCGGCCGATCGCGCCGACGACGAACTGCCGCTGGCCATCAGCGACAGTTGCGACGAACCGATCGTCAACGGGCCGAAGACACCCGACGGGACATTTCCCAGATCGATCGTGCCCGAAGCGGTGAAGACGAGCGGATTCGAATAGATTTGTATGGGGATAACGCCCGCGGTGGCCGGCGATTGCAGATCCAAGATGTTCGTCGCCGTGGAAAAGGGCAGATTGAGCGGCGAGGGAAGCACGCTGTTTGGATTATTGCCGTCGTTCGAGTTGGGCAAACTGGTTGGCGGCGTTGACTGATCCGGGTCGTATTCGCCCGCGGCGCTCAGCGTATACCCGCCGCCCCCTTCGTAGTAGGCAATTTCGATTGGATATTGGCCCGCGGCAAGGTTGATCGTGCCAATCCGTTGCGTGTTGCCCTGGGAGTAGTTGTTATTGACGACCGTTTGCCAGGTTCCTCCGACATCGAGGAACATCATGCTTCCGTCGTCGCTGGTGGTGCCGAAGGTGTAATTGCCGGATTTTGGCACGTTGAGGATGCCGGTCGAAAGCACGATGAAATTATTGCCGCCGTTCAATCCATTGCCGTTGGCATTGCCGATGAAATTGTTGAGCTGGTTATAATCATTGCCGCCGAAATAATAACTGGTGAGCGGCGGGCCGGCACTATTGTTCGTGCCGGCGAAGGTGCCGGGCGAGGGTGTCAGGCCGCCGAAAGCGGATTGCACTTGTGCATACGACGCGAAGGTCGACCAGCCGTTGTTGGTTCCGGGATTGCCGCCGTCGTTGGCCGGATAGGGGATATTATTGGTTCCGGAGAGATAATAAGCATTGCTCAATCCGGGTGCAGCCGTCGCCGAGCCCGACAGCCGCAGCGTGCCGCCGGCGGCGGCGAAGGTGAGCGGGCCGGTGCCGAGGCTAGCCGAACTGCCCGAAATCAGGGTGGCGTTGCCGGAATTGATCGTCGTGCCTCCGGTATACGTGTTCGCGCCGCCGAGAGTCAACGACGCCGCGGTGTTGGTGGCGCTGTTTTTCAGCGTCAGGGCACCGGCGCCGTTGTTGCCGATCGAGTTGGCGTAGATAACATTGTTGCCGTTGAGATCGATCGTCGCTCCGCCGCCGGCGATTGTGACCGTGTGCGTCGAGATGTCGGTGTTGGCGGTCGGACTCGAGGCATACTGCAGCGTGCCGCCGTTGAATGTCAATGGGGCGATTGTCGAACCGAGCGAGCCCACGTCGCTAATCATGAGCGTGCTGCCGGGATTCAACAGCGTCTGGCCGGTGTAGGTGTTCGGGCCAAGCAGGGTGACGGTTCCGGTGCCGTTCAGCACCATGCCCGTGGAACCCGTGATGCCCGTGTTGCTGCTGTCGCCGGTGGTGTCGACCGTATACGGGATGCTGTTGTTAAACGTCACAGCTGCCGGGGAAACCGGGCCGCTCACGGTGACGTTGTTATTGTTGCTGACGGGCAATCCGTCGTTATACGTGTCGCCGAACGCGACGGCTTGAGTGCTGAAGGTAGCCGGCGTGCTGCCGGAATACCAATTCGACATGTTATTCGACGGGGGATCGGTCCAGAGTCCGCTGATTTGGCCGGCCCAGGTGAGCTGCGGCGAAACAGTCAGGTCGAGATTGTTGGTGTTGGGGTCGACGTAAACGACGTAAGCGCTCGTGGCGGCATTCGGGTCGTTATTGGTGCCGATTTTCCAAATCGACGAATACGACGCAGCGGTGGGCGCAGGGCCGTTGGCATCGTTGATGAGCGTATACGTGCCGTACTGTTGCAGCGCCCCGTTGTAGGCGTTGATGTTCAGCACGCCGCCCGGCGCGTAATTCACCGTGCCGGACGAGCCGGTGATGGTCACGAGGTCGTTGCCGCTGGCGGGGGTGCTGTTGAGGTTGAAATCGAGGTTGGCGCCGCTGCCCAGCGAAAGACCATCGGTCAGAGTCAATGTCGTGCTGCTCGAGCCGGTGAACGCGCTGGGGGCCAGATGGCCGGCGGCGCTTCCGGCGACGCTTCCGAACACTGTCACGGGACCGGCGATCGTGCCGCTGCCGGCCAGCATTGGTATTCCGCTGGCGCCAGTGCCGCCGACGCTGACCGTGCTGCCGGCGGCCAGCGAACCGTTTACCCGCAAGGTGCCGTTCAAGATCGTCGTTGGGCCGGTGTAGGTGTTCGCGCCGGCGAGAACCTGCGTTCCCGTGCCGTTGAGAGTCAGGCCGACCATGGCGTTGCCATCCTGGATCACGCCGGTGAACGTGGCCGAACCGCTCGAGGGCGCCAGCACGAGCGTCGCAGGGGCCGGGCTGCTGTTGGTCACGGTGCCGTAGCTCGTGCCGACAGTATAATCGTTGAGCGAAGCGACCGTCTGATAAGTGCCGTTGAGGTCGAGTATGGCGCCCGTGGCAATCGAAACGGGCGTCGTAGCGGGGAGGGTCCCGATTCCCTGATAAAGCTGCTCGACTTGACTTGCGTTGAGCGCAGTACCGGAATAGATGTTAACGTCGCTCAAATACTGGGCGAAGGCCTGGCCGCCGCCCTGGTAGTTGCCGATGGCGAAAATGCCCCCCGTGGAAGCTTGATTCACGCTGCCGACTTCCTGGCCATTGATGTAGTAGGTGCTCGTCGTGCCGTTTGCAACAACAGTGATTTGATTCCAAGTGGAGAGGCCATTGTAGGCGCCCATGCTGAAGCCGGTGTCGTTAAAACCACTTCCAAGAGTGGTGTCGTAATAGCCAAGCTCGTTGCTATTTTGATTGAGGATTAGTTGGTGGTCGTTATTCTGACCCCGATACAGCGTTCGCCAAAGATTCGCTGAGCTTTGGCCGTAGAGCCCTTGGAACCATGCCGACGCCGTATAGACGCCGCCTGTAGTGGGGACGCCGGCGCTGCCGGCCTGCAAAAAGTTGTCATTGTTACCGCTTTGGGCTCCAAGCGACAGCGCATATCCGCCGGGCGCGCCGAGCATGGCGACGACGGTGGCGCCGTTGATCAGCGTTCCGTCATACGTGCCAGGACTGACGGCGTTTGGAACCGTGGTGCCGGAGGCGTTGCTGAACGTGTAAGCTTCAGTGACGCCGCTTGGCATTATTCCTCCGATGCGGAGCGTGCCGTTGGTGATGACGGTTGCCCCGCCGTATGAGCCGGCGCCGGCTAGGATCAACGTGCCGCCGCCGACCTTGGTTAGACCGCCGTTGCCGGTCAGGCTACCGCTGTAGGTCGTACTTGCGCCGTTGGCGCCAACGCTGAGGTTGACTGGCTGGCTATTGCTGTCGGTCAGGACAATGCTGCCGGTGCCGGCCAAGCCGCCGACATTGAACGGGCTCGGGCTAATCCCGCCGCCGAATGTGAGGCCGCCGTTGACGTTGACGGTGGCGGTGCTGTTTTGCAGGGCAATGGCGTTATTGAGCCGCAAGGAGCCGCCGTTGATGGTGGTGCTTCCGCCGTAGGTGTTCGCGCCGGCGAGCGTGAAGGTGCCGGTGCCGACCTTGATTAAATTTCCGGTCGTTCCAGAGATCACGCCGGAAAATATCGTGCTCGTGTTGTCGGTTCCGGTGGTCAGCGTGCCGCTTGTGCCCAGCAACACTTGGGCCCCGGTTTCACCGCCGCTGGCGTCGGCCAACGAACCGATGGTCGGTGAGTTGCCGTTGGTGTCAAAAATCGTGTTGGTCGACATAATTACCGAACCGGCGGTCGGCAACGTTGAAATCGGACCAGTTGACAGGAAGCTGCCGCTCCCCGAATCGGCCAGGGTCTGAAAGCCGTTCAAGAAGCTTGGCGTAATGTTCAGCGTGCTCGAGGTCGTGTCGCCTGCGGGGAGGACTTGGTATCCCAGGCCTAAGCCATCCGAGTCGGCGGTGCCGGATGCGGGAGCGGAGTAGGAGCCGGCAGTCAAATAGCCGGTGGTTCCAGAGGGCGTAAACGTGCCGCCGGCCGTGCCGTTTAAAAGACCCCCATTTGCCGGGCCGACGCCGCCGCCGCCCTGACCGAAGCGAATCTGGATGCTATGCTGGCCGGGCGTAAGGGTGTATTCCGCCATCGTCGGATTATTCCAGTTGTCGTCGTTAAGCACGACAGTCCCGTCGACGGAAAGATAGGCCCCATCGTCGAAGTTCTCGGTGAAGACGTAGGTGACGTTGTGGCTCGAGGTGTTGTTGATATATCCGCTGTAACCGATGGTCGAACTGTTCGCGAGGCCTTGGGGAAATGTCTCGCTGCTGTTGGTGTTGTTGGCGATCCCGGCGGTGGAAAGCACGATGTTCGTTTGAGGAATTGGATCGGTCAGGTCGAAATTATTCGTGCCTTGGGCGACGGCTCCTTGATACAGGCCGGCGGGCGCGGACGGCGCGAGCCGTAGCGTTCCACCGGTGATGTAGGTGTTGCCGGTATAGGTGTTCAGATTGCCCAAGATCAACGTGCCGTTTCCCGTTTTAGTAAATGATCCGAGCCCGCCGAGCCCGCCCGTGTAAGTGGTGTTTGCGCCGTTAGCACCGACACTAAGATTCACCGGCTGGCTATTGGTGTCGGTCAGGACGATGCTGCCGGTGCCGGCCAAGCCGCCGACATTGAACGGGCTCGGGCTAATGCCGCCGCCGAATGTGAGGCCGCCGTTGACATTGACCGTGGCGGTGCTGTTTTGCAGGGCGTTGGCGCTATTGAGCTGTACGCTGCCGCCGTTGATCGTGGTCAGGCCGGTGTATGTGTTGGGATTGGCCAGGGTCAACGTTCCGGTGCCCACTTTGGTCAGCCCGCCGCCAACGCTTAGATTGCCGGTCCCGAGGTCGCTGAGCGTGCCGGTGTACGTGGTGCTGGTATTGTTCAAACCGACCGAGACGGTCACGGGCTGATTGTCGGAATCGACCAAATTGACATTGCCGGTGCCGGCCAAGCCACCCAAATTGAATGTTCCAATCAAGGGCGCGAACAGCAGGCCGCCGTTGACGTTGACCGTAGCAGTGCTGTTTTGCAGGGCGTTGGGGTCGGCCAGTTGAAGTGTTCCGGCGGTGATCGTCGTGGTGCCGGAATAGCTATTGGCGCCGCTGAATGTGACTTGGCCGCCACCACTCACTGTGACCGAGGCGGCCGTGGTGATGCCACTGCCATTGCCACTGCCACTGGTGCCGTCGGCGTCGGTAAGTGCGTAAGGCACCGAGCTATTGCTGAAGGTGATATTCTCCGCGATCAATCCGCCTGATTGGATCTGAATATTCGAGTTTGTCACCGGAGCGCCGTTGGCTGTGTCGGCAAAGACAACGCTATCGCTGGTGGAAAAACTGGTTGGATTGTTGTTCGAGTCGATCCAATTGACACTGCCGTTGGTATCCCAGCTTCCCGGGAAATTCGCATTGCCGGAAGTAGCGCCGGCGCCGGTCCATGTGAGGGTCGGAGATTGGCTGTAAGCCGCGGCTTGGATTTGCAAAGGAGAAAGAGCGCTGTTGTACACGCCAACATCTTGGATCAAGCTTCCGCCGGGAGGATTGTTGCCGCAGCAGGAGCCGCCGATGTAGGCCGTCTCGCCCGTTCCTTCAAACGGGGTGTGCGCTGTGCTAGTGAGATCCAGATTGCCGTTGAGGTAAACCGACTGCGTTTGTGTGGCCGCGTTGTACTCAAAAGCGATGTTGTACCAAGTGTTGGGCTGGATCGCGGTCTGGCCGAGTCCCGAATCGTTGCCATAAAAACCGAGGAACGACGCGTCATTCCGGATGAGCATTTGCAGCCCTAGGCTCGTGCCCCCTTCGAGCGTGCCGAAGATTGCCTCACTAGCGTTGCTGGGCACACTGGAGAGATTGAACCACGCGTCGACCGTAAACGACCCGCCGACAAGACCCAGCTGATCGGTGGTGGCGCCGGAAATTGGAATGTTGGTGTTGCCATCGAACTGAAACGCCTGCTGGCCGAATAAGCCGGAAGCGTAGTTCGGATTGCCATTGACCGTGGCATCGAAGCCGCTGCCGGACGTGTCATTTAGGTTTGCATTGAGCGTGTAGTATGCAACCGGCGTGGGACCTTGCGCATACCCACTCGCCGAAAACAACAACACAACCGCCAAGGACGCCAAACTCGCTCTGATAATGCTCATGATTGCAACCCCGGCGAATACCGTTGGAGGAATCGACCATCGAGAAAATGCCGATTCGAAAACACCACTGCTAGACAAAGCAAATGAGAACCCACGCACGATGGCATGCGCTGCCGGCCGCTAGGCTCCGGGCGGCGTGGTGCGTTTGAATAATTTAGAGACTTCAAGTTGCGTTGCCACCGTGCCGCAACAGTTTGGCGAGGAGTGCTGTTCTGAAGGGAACGCAACGAGCCGGACGAAAAGATGCAGTCGGACGGCGCGTTCGCCCCGACCTGCGCACGGGCTAGACATACGGTTGACTTCACGAGTTCCCTCACTGACGAAACGCGAATGCGTTGCATTTCTACCGTCGCCCCGAACCCACCAAGCGCTCCGCGCTGGGAATTGGTCCTGGCAATACCCCCCCTCTATGTCCAACGGGGAATCTAATTCAAGATTACAAGCAACGCAAGCAAATTTTTGCGGATTTGCGCCGATGCGCCATGACCGATATCGATGGTACTCTTGCCGTTACGTTATGCCGACCTCGACCAGCACGGCTTCGCGAAGCTTGGCGCCACGCGCCGGACAGCCATGCCGCGGTTCGCCGTTCCATTTAGGTATCTGCAACACAGTCTTGAAGTTGCGGCGGAGAATCGTAGGCGGGGGAGTGGGCGCCGTGCCGACGTAATCCGGCTGGGGCGCACAAGGTTGTGATGCACCTGGCTGGCGAACAATAGAGGATCGATTCGGCGGGCGATAGGGCGGAATCGGGCGGCCAATTGGTGCGAAAGCTAACCGCGCGCTCCAAGCGGAAGCAGCGGCGACGTCGACAACATTGCCCCCGCAACGAATCTCAAGATGGTTCTTACGTTGGTGATATTGCGGAGGGCGGCGGCATCGTATTCGACAGGCCCGAGGTGGTCGGCGGCACCAGCAGCGCCTACTTTGCCTGTCCCCGCAGCCTTTCGGTGGAACGCGGCTCGCTCATCAATGCGGCCATCCTAACGCTCGAAAGCAACGAAACGGCGGCCGCCGCGATCGACGGCGGATACTTTCTTGCCACGCTATTCGATTACCACTCGTCGGTGCGGAACGGCGAGGCGGGCAGGCCCTCGCGATTGTAAAGATTGCAGCCCTCGGGGTTCATCGTGTAGGCGTAGCGAACTGCCGCCGGCTTTGTAACCTCGGAGCTCGACACCACGACCGTGTTGCCGTCGATCTCGGCGTTGGCCCAATGCCACCGCTTATCTGCACCGGCGATGGAGAACCGCTTGAGCTTGCCGTCCTTGTCGTCGACGGTGGGGTTCCGTCCCACTTTCTTGCCGACCATGAGTCCGCTGCCGAGGGAATCGAAGTGGAGGCGAATCTTGCCGTCCTCGACGCTCATTCCCTTGTAAAGCGGCCCGCTGTAAACCAGATTCTTCTTGCCGTAGTCCTTGGCCAAGGCCCAAAGTGCCAGACGTTCGCCGACGTCGAACTTGTCTTTTGGATGAATATCGCCGGGGTTGTCGGCATCGGCGAGATCGATGGCGACGGCCATGCCGGAGTGGCCTATCGCGAGGCTCTTGAACTGGGCCATGCGTAGCCGGGCCCATCCATCGCCGCCGGCCGGGTCGTGGTTGGGCTGCGTGAAATTGGCCAGTTGCACGAAATAGAACGGAAAATCTCCTTGGCCCCATACCTTGCGCCAGCCACCCACGAGTGCCCGCATCTTGTGATAATATTCGTCCCCTTCCCCGCCATTCGACTCTCCCTGATACCAAAGCGCGCCCTTGATCGCAAACGGCGCGACGGGGTGGATCATGCCGTTGTAGAGGGTCGTGGGAAAGCCCGGGTCGGTCAGCGGATTGTTGGGTATTGGCGGAGAAGCCGGGATTTCGGCGCCGGGCGAGGCCAGCGCCTGGCGGGCTTCGCTAACCCACTTCTGGATCCCATCCAGGCTTCTTACGAGTTGTTCGCGATAGTCGTGTTTCCGCTGCTTCATTTCCGAAAGGACGCTTGCCAGCGACGGCTCCATCTGGAAGCCGGCAAGTGGAATCCACGGCTCGATCTGCGTGCCCCCCCAGTTGTCGTCGAGCAGACCAATCGGCACGCCGATGTCCTTCTGGATGCGGCGAGCAAAATAGAAGCCGACGGCCGTGAAGCCCGGCGCACTTCCCGGAGTGCAGACTTCCCAATGTCCGGGCACTTCGTCGCTCGGCTGGCCGACCGCACGGTGGTCAAACTTGATGCGCCGCAGGGTTGGATAATCGGCCGCGGCAACATCCTGCGGCGCGTTGGCGCCTCCCAGTCCGAACTCCATGTTTGACTGCCCCGAGCAGATCCACACATCGCCGACCAGCACGTTCTTGATCGTCAGCATGTTCTTGCCGCTGATGATCAAATCCTGCGGTTTCGCATCGGCTTCCATCGTCGGCAGTCGGGCCATCCACTTGCCTTCGCCATCCGCCTGGACGGAAACTTGCACATTGCCGATTTTCACGGTGACGGCCTCGCCCGGCGCGGCCATGCCCCAAACCGGGGCGGCAATTTCCCGTTGCAAAACCATGTTATCGCCAAACAGGTTCGACACCCGCACATCGGCGCGGGCCGCGCCGGCGCTTAGCAGAAGCACAATCAGACAGGCAAAGACCCATTTCATGGTAAACTCGTGGATGGTGTTGGTCGTAAAAATCGTGCCGAAAATCCGTGCCGCAATTCCGATCCGAAGACCCGCAGTTCGCCGGCCCGCAGTTTCAAACGCGGATGCGGTGGACTGCATTCGTGCGGGGGCATGCAAAATCCAATGGCACAATATGCTCTGCCAGCTAGCCGAAGACAAGCGTCCAATGGAAAGCACCGGCTTGGTCGAAGAAGCCAATGAGGAGTTTTCCGGCAATTTTGCGGGCACACCTTCCTGGCTTCATTTCTTATCACCGAGCCACCGAGAACTCGGAGAACACACAACCGAGTTAAATGCCGAAGTTTTTCACTGCCGACGTCAGGCGGTTTTGCTCATCCGTTCGGATGCTTTCCGCTGTTCTCGGTGTTCGCTCGCCGGTGAACCGTTCGCCGCGTTTGATAAAGCACGATATTTCGCAGACAATACAATAGTCACCGGCTGGAACCATCGTGCCGCACGCATCGGGCTCAGGTTGCCGGACGCAGGTCGGTTCAATCAGACTCGCCACGTCGTCCCAAATTGGCGCCGGCTACGCGACGCCATGTAGCCGAATGCGATTTCGAGTATTCTAGGTTGTCCGTCACCTCCCGTTCACAGCCGAGCCGTTGCACTGTGTCGAAGATTGAATTGAACTCGTGGCTGCGCCGGCTTTCCTTCGTTTGCTGCCTCATCGGCTGGCTTGCCATTTTGGCGCCGTGTCGGGCCGATGTTTCGCTGCCGCCGCTCTTTACCGAGCATGCGGTTCTGCAAAAGGCGCAACGGGTGCCTGTTTGGGGACGGGCCGCGCCCGGTGAAAAAGTCGTCGTCTCCTTGAGCACCGCACGGGCGGAAACAATCGCCGGCGCTGATCGCCAATGGCGCGTTGCGCTCGATCTTCGCAATGTCGGCCGCGGACCGTTCGTGCTCGTCGTGCAAGGCAATGACCGGCTCGCCATCGCGGATGTTGTGGTCGGTCAGGTCTGGATCTGTGGCGGACAATCGAACATGGCGTTGGAGGTGTCCAAAGCGATGAACGCCGAGACGGAAATTCCAGCTTCGGCCAATTCTTGGCTGCGGCAATACGACAATGGCAAATGGATCGTCGCCGATCCGAGCACCACGGGTGATTTCAAAGCCGTCGGTTACTACTTTGGCAAAGAATTGCAAAGGCAGCTAAACGTTCCCGTGGGATTGCCGATCGCATTGCAGCCGGCCACGGCCATCGAACTCTGGATCAGTCCTGAAGGAATGGATCGAGACAAGGATCTGAAGGCCGGCAAGGAGCGGGTCATGGAAATGAGCCGCGTCTTTGACAGTTACGGTCCGCGCTATTTGCAATGGCAGTCGCGATACGGGCGGCAGGACCATCCGACGGACAAGATCGATGCGTTTGCATCGCCGCGAGCCGACACGACCGATTGGAAGAAAATCAATCTGCCGGAGCTGTTCGTCCATGCGGGCTTGCCGGAGAGCGGCGCGGTTTGGGTCCGGCGGCAAGTGACGATTCCGGCGGAGTTGGTCGGCAAGGATCTGCTCTTGGAATTGGGTGCGATTCACGACTTTTCCACCGTCTATTGGGACGGCGTGAAAGTGGGCGAGTCGCGCGTTGGCGGGCCCCCGGATTCGCACCAATGCATCGTTCGCGGTCCGCAGGTTCGGCCGGGCAGCGCGACGCTCGCGGTCCGCGTTTTCAGCGCCGCGGGAAATGCCGGTATCGCTCCAGGGCCAACCGGTTTTCGCTCGGGCCCGATTTCGCTCGCCGGACCATGGCTGGCCAAGACTGAATTCGCTCTGCCGCCGCTAACCGAAACTGCGAAAGCTGCCATCCCATCGCGGCCCCCGCAGCCTTTTCCCTCCGGCATGTTCTTCGACTACGCGGTTCGCTCGAAGATTCCCTATGCCATCGCGGGAGTGGTGTGGTATCAGGGCGAATCGAACACCGAGCGCGCTTGGCAATATCGCACCAGCTTCCCGCTGATGATTCGAGACTGGCGCGAGCATTGGGGACAAGGAAATTTCCCCTTCTATTTCTGCCAGCTTCCCAACTTCATGCCGCACCGCAAAATGCCCGGCGAAAGCCAGTGGGCCGAACTGCGCGAAGCCCAGACCAAATCGCTGGCCCTGCCGAACACCGGCGAGGCCGTGTTGATCGACGTGGGCGAAGAGGCCGACATTCATCCACGGGATAAGCGCGTGGTCGGCGAACGCCTGGCGCGGCTCGCGCTCGCCAAGACCTATGGCAAACGTATGGTGGCGACCGCGCCGGCATTCGAATCGATGGCGATCGAGCGCGACAGGATTCGCATCCATTTCACCACCGCGGGTTCGCGCTTGGTGGCCCATGATGTGCCGGCGACTTATCAACCCTCCTCGTCGTCGCCTACGACCGTGCCGCTGGTACGCAACAGCCCAAAAGGCCAACTTGAAGGCTTTGCCATCTGTGGCAAAGACCGTCAATGGAAATGGGCCGAGGCCGAGATCGACGGCGCCGATGTCGTTGTCCGGTCGCCGCAGGTTCCTCGGCCGATCGCGGTCCGCTACGCTTGGGCCGACAATCCGATTTGCAATCTCTACAACGAGCAAGGCCTCCCGGCAGGTCCCTTTCGGACCGACAGTTTTCCGCTGACGACGGTCAATGCGCGATACTGATCCGCGGGGAGCGAGAATCGGGCGACGGGCCGCCGGATCATGCAACGGCGCGATCCGCTGGCTAAGATGATTGCTGGTGAATTTCCGGCAGACTCGAGAGCGGGGCTGCTTCCTTGATATCGTGGTATTGTTGCCGTGGATTCGACGCCGCGTTCGCCGACGGAGTTTTTGACGAACAATTCCGTTTCGCCCGCCCGCCGCCTGCTCGGAACGATCGGGATTCGTGTTGTTGCACGATTGATCGCTCTGGTGGCGATCGGAATCAGCGGCTATTTACTGTGGGCCTCGCTTGCGCGGTCAGGCCATGTCGCTGGATGTGGCGACGATAGTGGAGCGGGTTGCGGCAGCGTGCTGCTCAGCCGATGGTCGACTTGGTTCGGGTTGCCCGTCGGCCTGCCGGCGATCGTAACCTATGGATGCGTGTTCGGGCTGTTGCTCCGCATCGGGTCGGGTCGTCCCCAGCGAATTCGGCGCGGCGATTGGATGTGTTTGCTCCCGCTGGCCACGCTCATCGCCGGGGCAAGCCTTTGGTTCATGGGCCTGCAACTCTTCGCTCTGAAAAGCATGTGCCCTTATTGCATCGGGTTGCACGTCTGTGGGCTGGCATTGGCCGCGATTTTGTTCTGGAATTTGCCGATTGCTTGGCCGCCGGCGGACGTGTCCGGTCGCCGCGTGCCATCAAGTTTCAATAGCGGCATCGGCTTAATTCTGGTCGGCCTTGTCGGCATGGGCATTCTCATCGGCGGACAGATTGCCATCAGCCCGCCAGAGCGAGGATTTGAAGTCCACGCGACTCCAGCGGCGCCGGTCTCGAAATCGTTCGTCGCGGAGAGTTTTGAGAGCCGATGCACAGGCAATGCCGTTGCTTCGGCTGCGGCAACGAACCCGCCGCAGTCGCTTGATAAGCAGCCGTCTTCTACCGCACTGGCCGAGGCCGATCCGTGGGCAAGACCTGGTCCGCATCGGCGGCTCGCGCTCGTCGGGGGAAAGGTGGTGGTCGACGTCGACGAGGTGCCGACGATCGGCGACCCGCGAGCGGAATGGGTGATTGCCGAAATGTTCGACTACACCTGTCCCGAGTGCCGGAGTTTGCATCATCGAACGCACGAGGCGCTTGCCCGATACGGTGGCCGGCTGACGCTGGCATTGTTGCCGACGCCCATCAATGCGGATTGCAATAAGTATGTCGCCGTCACCAAAACGCCGCACGAACATGCCTGCGAGTACGCACGCTTGGCGCTCGCGGTTTGGAACGCGCGACCCTCTTCGTTCATGGCCTACCACAATTGGCTAATGGAACCGGTCGAGCCACCGGCGCTGGCGGTCGCTCGGTCTCGGGCAGCCGAATTGTTGGGGCAGAAATCGCTCGATGAGACGCTTGCCGGCGACCGAGTCGCACGGCAGCTTGCCGACGACACTCGGATCTATCACCTGCTGGACGCGGGAGCCGTTCCGAAATTACTGCTGCCGGGCCATGTGCTCGTTGGCTCTCCGGCGAGCACGGACAAGCTTTGCGAATCGCTTGAAGCGTATCACGGAGTAGCGCGGTAACGTCGCGCACAGGCTAGTGCTGCGTCACAGCAAAGATTTGGGATCGTGGTTCGGTTGTTGGGCGGCAAATCGTCGGGTGAATCGCTTTGGCCATCTCACAATTCCAGCGTCGACGCCACACTAGCCCGAAGCGTAAGCGAGGATGCGCTCCGTTGCGGGTCGGCCTCGCGAATGCATTAGTCCAATGTGCATGCGCCGTGCCGCCTGCAGTGAGACGATGCCGCCGTTGCGGCGCTCCCTCGCTAACGCTTCGGGTTAGTGTTGCGTGACCGCGACGATTTGGGATCGTGGGTCGGTAGTGAGGCGGCAAGCGTCGGGCGAATCGCTTTGACCATCCCAAAATCCAGCGTCGACGCAACACTAGCCCGAAGCGTAAGCGAGGATGCGCTCCGTTGCGGGCCGCCGTCACGAACGTATTGGTCCAATGTGCATTCGGCTGTGCCGCCTGCAGCGAGACGATGGCGCCGTTGCGGCGCTCCCTCGCTAACGCTTCGGGTTAGTGTTGCGCCAAAGTTTTGGGGTCGGTTGTTGGGCGGCAAATTGTCGGGCGAATCGCTTTAGCTATCCCAAATTCCTGCGTTGACGCCACACGAGTTTGTTTGTTTGATCGAGCCGAAGCACGATCGAGCCGGATGGTTTTGGGGAAATCAGTTGCCTGCCGCTGCTTCCACCTGTCGCAAATTGTCGACAGCGGGGCGGTAGTCGGGGGCGACCGCGACGGCCTGCTTAAAACAACGCAGTGCTTCGCCGCGATTGTCTTGCCGGAAGCGCACGATGCCCAAATTGTTGAGAACTACCGCGTCCCGCGGGTGTAGTTTCAACGAACGCTCGAGCAGCTCGGCCGCTTGGTCGAGATTCCCGTTTTGCATGTGCCAAAGGCCGAGCTCCGACACGGCCAAATAGTAGTTCGGATCGGCATGGATCGCTTTTTCGAATTCGAGCCGAGCGATCGCGGGCTTGCTGAGCGTCGCTTCGAAGCGACCCAAGTAGTAGTGGGCCTCGGCGTTGCCAGGATCGAGCTCGACGGCTCGCCGCAGAGATTCGATGCCCTCGTTCACATGGCCGGTGACCGCGAGATCTTTGCCTAATTCCACATGCGTCACGACATCGTCGGGATGAAGCGTGAGCGTGAATTGGTACGATTTGATCATTCCCAGGATGTCGTGCCGGCGAAAATCGACGAGGAATTCGTTGGCCGCAGCGGCGCTCTGCGGTAGCACATCCACATTGACTTGCGCCATCTCGTCGTCGGTGTGATAGCCAAATTGGACGCGGCGGGGAGGGTTGAATGGATTGCGAACGTTTTCCGCCGAGTTGTCGTAGCGGATGCGCATTGCCACGGTCGTTCCGCGCGGCAGCAAGACCGGGGGCGACAAGCGGTATGCATTCTGCCAGTTGAAATCCCAGCGAGGAATCCGCAGCAGCGTCTTTTTAGTTCCACCCGGAAAAATCGCCCACACGTCTACGGTCTTGCCCAACAAGTGGCAGTGCGGATACAACCCCAACAGTTGCACGTCTTGCGGAATCTGATAGGAATCCGCGGCTTCGAAATCTTGAGACCCGGCGGGAATGTCGATCGATTCCGAGTGGAGTAGAAAGTCGACGGGAAATTTGCTCGGCGGAGTGTCGGTGAAATAAAAGCCGATGCTGATTCGGACGGGCTCGGGCTTGCCGCTCGGAAGCATATGCGCTTCCACCACCAAGTCGGTTCCCGGCTCGATCCGCCATGCCATGGCAGGGTCGTCGGCAAATGGGATTTTGCCCGGCAGCCAGTTCACAAAATGCCCCGGCGGATTGCGTTCTTCCGGATAGGTCGTCATGCCGTCTATGGCGTTATCCGGATTCTTGGCCGCGAGGGCTCGGATCTTGCCCGTCGTGTCGATATGCACCACCGCATGATGGACGACCTTCGGATTGCTCGGGCGGATGTCCACCGCCCGGACGTAACGGGCCGACGCCAGCGGCACCGGAATCACGAATTTCCGCCAGACGTCCGTCCCCTCGGGCTGCAACATGTAGGCGTGCGGCATTTCCACGACCAGGTCGGGCTTGCCCCGCAGCGGTCCTTGGGGCGCCGGCGGCAAATCGACCGCATTCCCCTCCAAGGACCCCGCTGCCACCCAGTCGTGAATCTTCGCGATTTGCTGAGTGTTCAGGCTGCAATCGCCGGAGAACGTGTAATCGCCGCCGCGCGGAAGCCAGGGGGGCATGAAATGACTTTTCGTCACTTGCGCAATTTGTGGCCCGCGATTCCTCACTTCCGCATACGTGAGCAGCGGAAACGGCGCGGATCCATCGTTATTATGGCAAGCTGCGCAGTGGTTGAAGACAATCGGCGCAATGTCGCGATCGAACGTCGGCTGAGCGTCGGTGACACCGGTGGTTGTGCCGCGGCCGCAACCGGCTAGCGCTAGCACCTGCAAAACCACCAACAGGAAGCCTGAAGCCCGAACAGCGCTACGAACGAGAATTCGCATCATGGCGCGTCGGCAATCGTACACCCCACGGCCCGAGTGGTGACCAGCCCGTTCGACTTGTGGTCGATTGCGGTTTGAATGGCTTGCTCGAGGTCGTGCGTCGTCGCCTCGCGGCGCGCAACGCCAAAGTCGACAAACCGATCGTCGATCCGCCCGCGGTAGACCATTGACTGGCGATCGCCGAGGAACACGGCGGCCTCGGGCGTCGTGTGGATTCCGCAGCGGTGCACCAACGCATGGTGCGGATCGCGAACAGCCTCGAGCGGCAAATCGAATGCGGTCAAATTATCCCGAACCGCCTTGGCCGTATCGCCGGCATCAGGATAGACGAGCCGAAACACGACCCCCTGTCCGTGAAACTTCTCCCACAGCCGGCGATATTCCGGAGCGTAGCGATTCGAGATCGGGCAATCGCTGCGCGTGAAAATAAACACATAGGCCACGGCACGCTCGTTCGGCATCGGCTCCGCCGCGCGGCCGTCTAAATCCTCGATCGATCCCGCATCACCGGCCGATAGCGCGCCGACCATGCTGGACCCCAGCGAAGGGGGGCCGCTTTTCTGGCATCCGGCAAACAGTACCGCGCCGCCCACGACGCAAAGAGTCGGCCAACCCCGAAATGAAATTATTTCTCGCATAAAAAATTCCGCTGGCCAAAGCCAAGCGCCTCGCTACGCGTGGCCTCATCTTCGAGAAAAGAATCGGCTAGCCCCATTTTACCCCTAATGATCGGGCGCTTCAATCAACAACGAATTCGCGCGGTCGGCTTGCGACTCTCAAAAATGCTACGGGCCGGAGGCGGTTGATCGCGCCGTTGTCGGGACAACGAAAATTTTCGGTCGAACTGTCGGGTGGCCTGGACATTGCCGCGGAAGGCTTGGCCGTTGTCGGGCTTCCCGTGTTTAGGCCGCATATTGCCATTTGCATGTCGCACAGCGAGCGTTCGATGCGGCGGCGGACGCCGGATTGAAGTTGCCGGCTCGCGGGGGCCGCGGGCGTTCTCAACCGTTATCGGTTTGTCGCCATCGCATCGCCCATCGCCAGCGGCCAAGGGAAAGTCGCGGCATTTCAATACCGGCACTTGCAATCGCGCAATCCGCAATGCAAGATCGATTGCAGGATTTCTCGGGCGCCGTTATGCTTCGCTCGCCCGGTCCCTCGCTCGATTTCCGCCGCTTTTTTCCAAGGGTAGTCTGATGCTTCGCCGATCCGCTTTGCCCGTTTGCGCGCTAACGCTAGCACTGTTCGTTTGTTTAGATTCCGCTTCCGCCGAGGTCAGGCTGCCGGCCGTGATCGGAAGCAACATGGTTTTGCAGCGCGGCGTGAGCTTGCCGATCTGGGGCTGGGCGGAAAAGGGGGAGGCCGTGACGGTTTCCATCGCTGGGCAAACCGTGTCCGCCAAGGCCGGCGACGACGGCCGTTGGGAAGTGACGCTCGCCAAGCTCGACGCCACTGCCGAGGGCAAATCGCTGGAAATGACCATCAAGGGGAGTTCCGGCGATGAGATCACGCTGGAGGATGTGCTGGTCGGCGAAGTCTGGATCTGCTCCGGCCAGTCGAATATGGAGATGGGCGTCGGGGCGGCCAAGAACGGCAAAGCGGAAATCGCCGCCGCAAATTATCCGGGAATCCGGCTCTTTTGGGTTCCAAAGGAACGAGCCCGGCAGCCTGCCTCGGACGTCGCCGCATCGTGGGATGTTTGCAGCCCGAAAACATTGGGGGCCGGCGCATGGGGCGGGTTTTCCGCCGCGAGCTATTTCTTCGGCCGCGATTTGCACAAGGATTTGCGGGTGCCCGTGGGCTTGATCTTCGCCGCGTGGAGCGGAACTCCGGCCGAGGAATGGACCAGCCGGAAGGCACTGTCGGCGGAGCCGACTCTCAAGGGCATGGTCGGCGAGTATGAAGTGTCGTCGCTCTACAACGGCATGATCGCTCCGCTGATTCCCTTCGCCATCCGCGGCGCGATTTGGTACCAGGGGGAAGCGAACGTCGGCCGCGGCACGCAATATCAAGTGTTGCTGCCCACGTTGATACGCAACTGGCGGACCGATTGGGGCCAGGGGGATTTTCCGTTCGGCATGGTGCAGATCGCCCCCTTCTTTTATGGCGGCGACGGAACCGCCGAAGCCGAACTGTGGGAAGCCCAATTGAAGACCGTCCAAACCGTTCCCAACACGGGCATCGCGCTGACGATGGACATCGGCGATTTGGACGAAATCCATCCCAAAGACAAACAAGACGTTGGCCGGCGGTTGGCGTTGTGGGCGCTGGCGAAGGTTTACAATCGGCCGTTCGTTTATTCCGGACCGATCTACAAATCGATGGCGATCGAAGGAGAGAAGATTCGCATCTCGTTCGATCACGTCGGCGGCGGCCTGATCTCACGCGACGGCAAGCCGCTCACCGAGTTCATGATCGCCGGCGCGGATAAAAAGTTTCTGCCGGCCACTGCCGAGATCGACGGCCCGAGCGTGATCGTCATTAGCGACGCGGTGACCAATCCAGCGGCCGTCCGGTTTGCCTTTCGTGGCATCGCGCAGTCGAACCTCGCCAACAAAGAAGGCCTCCCAGCCGCGCCCTTCCGCACGGATACCAAATGAGATCGGATTAATCGCGCTGGCTTTTTTCGTCGAACTCTTCCCATCCACCGGGTGCGATGATTCCGGGAAGAATTGTGTCGAGGAATGCGGCCCGGTTCGAACGGCGAAGCTCTTCGATCTCTTTGGTCAGTCGGCAGCAATATAGGCTCTGGCGCCGCCACCGAAATAAACTCGGTCGGCGCTACAGAAGATCTGCGACGGATATTCTTTGCCGTCCCATTGCGTCTTGAACACCCAGCCGTCGACGTCGCCAATATGCTTCGGGCCGACGTATTCCAGTTTCGCCGAACCGAGACCCTATTTGGTCACGTCGGGATGTTCATGCACAGCGGCCGACAATGGCGGTTGTTTCGCACTCCGCAAAACAAGCACTGCCCGATACGGACCAATCTAATGAGCCGAGGTTAGCCGAGTCCGAACGACGGATGAAATCGCGGCTGCAATTCGATTTTGCAACGGTGAGCGTCGCGTGGCGGCGGTGCTAACTCGGGCGACCCGCGCTGAGCATGAAACGTGATTTTTGGCATCGGCGGTCCAAACCTCCGCGAGAGGAACGATCGGCGAGACTCGCGATTTTGCGATAGTTGCATTCGCCGCGGCCCGCTGGTTAAATAGAGTGGTCGATATCCCGCCCTGCATTCTTTATCCCACCTTCCTTCCCGCCTTTTGAGGAGCAACCGATGTTTCGCCGTTTCCGATTGTTTTCCTTGTGTGTGGCCGGCGCCGCTTGTGTTGCGCTCGTCGGTTTAAGCCAAATGGCTTCGGCCGATGAAAGTTCGGCAACGAAGACCGCCCCGCATGCCTATCGAATCCTGATGGTCACTCAGAGCGCCGGCTATCGGCATAGCTCCGTGACCCGACATGACGACAAGCTCTCGGTCGCCGAACGAACCGTGACCGATCTGGGCATATCGAGCAATCTGTTCCGCGTCGATTGCACGCAAGACGCCGCCAAGGAGATGACGCCGAAAAAACTGGCCAACTACGACATCGTCTTCTTCTATACCACCGGTGACCTTAAGATTCCCAAAGAAAACCTGGACTATTTCCTCAACGACTGGCTCAAGCAACGCGGCCACGGGTTCATAGGCACCCACTCGGCCAGCGACACGTATCACAACTACCGCCCGTATCTCGAAATGCTCGGCGGCGAATTCCAAGAGCACCCCTGGGGGAACGGTTCGAAGGTGTGGATCAAGGTGCATGACAAGAATTTCCCCGCCATGAAGCCGTGGGGCGATGAATTCGAAATTGCCGACGAAATCTATCACTTCAAGAATTTCGAGGCCGATAAAGTTCATGTGCTCATGAGCATGGACATGGCCAAGACCTCGAAGAAGAAACCCTATCACGAGCCGATCGCCTGGTGCCGCGACTGGGGCAAGGGCAAGGTGTTCTACATCAGCCTGGGCCACGACGAAAAAGTTTGGGCCAATCCGAAGTATCAAGAATGCCTGCTTGGCGCGATCAAATGGGAACTCAACCTCGAACCAGGCGACGCCACGCCGAACCCCGAACTTTCTAAGGCCGAGGACGAAAAGGCCAAAGCCGCCGCCGAGAAGAAATAGTTCGCCGGAGCGTGAGCTTGCAGCAAAGTTCCACGGACGCAATTACCGGCGGCTAGCGCTTCGCCGCTCACGAGGGCCATCCTCGTTTGAGCGGCAATGCCGCTATCCGCCGGTGACACCCCAATCACGCCGGGTAAGGGCCGTGCGGCGGAACCGGCGATCGCTTATTTTTGCCCCTCACGATGCGATATGAATCGCGACGAAGCTTGGAACCTCGTCTGCCAATTCACCACCAGCGACAGCCTGCGCAAGCACATGCTGGCCGTCGAAGCGGCCATGCGGGCCTACGCTCGCAAGTTCGGCGAAGACGAGGAGCTTTGGGGCGTCGTCGGCTTGTTGCACGATTTCGACTACGAGCGCTGGCCCAATCCTCCGGACCATCCGCTGCGCGGCGCGGAAATTCTCGCCTCGCTCGGCTATCCGCCGGAAGTAATCTACGCCATCAAGTCGCACGCCGACTATCTCACCGATTGCCCGAGAATTTCGCGCCTCGACAAGGCCTTGTATGCGTGCGATGAATTGGCGGGATTCTGCACTGCCGCCGCCAGGGTGCGGCCGGAAGGAATCCGCGGCATGCAGGCATCGAGCGTGCGCAAGAAGATGAAAGCGAAGGGATTCGCCGCCGCAGTCAATCGCGACGACATGACCCGCGGCGCCGCCGATTTGGGCGTCGATTTCGACGAACACATCCAGTTCGTCATCGACGCAATGGCGGAAGTCGCCGACCCGCTTGGGCTATCCGGGGCCCCAGCCCCGCGCTAACGGGGACCGAAAAGTGGGGCGCGGTTTCGCTAATCTTGACACGACGAGCGCAGAAACAGATTGATGAAGCATTTCGGCGCACTGTGCCGCGGTCCGGCCGCGGCACGATTGAGGCCTCGCATCGCGATTATTGCCAGCGACCAGCCAGCCCCGCGGGCGGATCAGCCAGCGATTGCAACCGAGCCAGCCGCACCGAGCCACGATCGGCGAACGACAGCAGTGGCATGATGCCGAATTCGAGAATCCGTTCCGCGGCCCGGTCGCCCAGCAGCGCTTCGGCACACGGCTTCACCACCGGCTGGCCATCGTCGTCGTAAACATGAAGGGGCAAGTCATTGATATCGCGGCCCAAATTCTGGTTCAAATTCCAGCCGTTTTCGCCGAACGCTTGCGCCACTAGGCAAGCGGCGACGAACGCGCCGTTGCCCCACAAAAAGCCATCGTGCTGCGGCGTCGGCAATTCGATGAATTCAAGTTCTTCCGTCTCGCTCGCTCCCGGGCCATACGGATGCCGGAGCAGAAACCGCGGCGACACGAGCGCAAGCGCCGTCGCTGCCGGCAGGCTGCGAAGTTGCCGCCACATTTGGGCACCCGTCGCGTCCGGCTCGTGCCAATCGTCGGGATCGGGCCGCTCGGCGGGGGCGGGGCATCCGAATACGGCAGGCGAAGCTCCCGCGACGAACGGCGAACTGGCAGATGCTGCGATCTGCGCGATCCGGCCCAGCATTTCGACGTCATCGCGAGTCGCGGCAAATTCATAATTGCCAACCACCATCGCCCACGGCGATGAACCGGCCGGCAGATCGGCCAAAAGCTTATAGAGCTGCGACGATCGCAGCCCAGCGACGGCATCCAAATCTGTGGCAAGCGTTTCCTTTGGCAAATCGACGACGAATAGCTTGAGATTCGCATCGGTCTCCACGCGGCGCGTCAAAAAATCGATCGACCGCCAAGCCGATTCGATCGCCTGAAATTCAGGCTGGTGTAGGATCGCACGCAGGCGATCGGCCGCCAACGCATTCACCAGATCCACGAGCGGTTGCTTATCGGGATTGTCGGCCGCGATGCGATACGGCCCAGCCACTTTTTCCAACAGCAAATCGAACACGCTCGATTGCCGCGAAGCTTCATGTTCGTTGGGCGAGGCCTCCGAATGTTCGAGCAACTGGTCCAACAGATTCTCGCCGGAAATCGATGGCGGTGCAGCGGCGGCGGGAGATTGATTGGCTTCCGCGGCCTGTTCGGACCCCGGTTTGGCTTTAGATTCGACCGCGTGTGCCTCGGCCCACCCGCGCACTTCGGCGGCCGCGTCGGCGAATGTGGTTTGGCTTTCCAATCGGTCGCGAATGTCGCGGAGCTTGTCGAAGAGCGGCAACTCGCGGTACAAGCGGTCCGGATGAAAATCGTCGAGTTCCATGAATTCGATTTCGACCGGTGAGCCATCGGGATCGATACCCTCGAGCCGTGCCATCGGATGAAATTTCGCGAGCACTTCGTCGATCGTATCGCGGTCGACCATGATTGGCCGTGGCGAAGCGGCTTGCGTGCCGCGCCGTTGCCCCGCGCCGTGGAAATTGCCGACGATCAGAATCCGCATCGGCGATTCGGAAACTTCTTCGGCCGCCGCTCGTTCAGCGGTGAGTTCTTCAGCTCCGGCAGTCTTTCCGACGAACACCGATCCGAACGAAAGATGCTGCGCCATGCGTCCGCTCCAGCAAAGGCCAACGTGTCGAGTGTGAATCGACTCGATCGTATCGCATGGCAGGGAGAGCGTCTATCGACCTCCGCGGCGGATAGTGGTACGGTTCGCCGTGGGTCAGCCTTTCTCGGCTGACGAAACCGCGAGGAATGCCAGGCTGGAAAGCCTGACCTACGTGCAAAAGTATCACTACCCGGCGGCGCGTCGAATGTCGCCGCGGGACGAGACCTATTTCAACGCGTCGAGGTGGTCGGTGCGGTAGAGGGGCATGTAGCGGTAGTAGACTTCGAGCGTGAGCGTGGCGAAGCTGGTCGTCATGATGCGGCCCCCATGGGCGCTCCAGGCGTCGCGGTTTGGTTTGTCGGGATCCCAGCTTCCCGCCGAGCAACCCGCACGGCTTTGACTCTCGACCAGAATCTTCCGCATCTTGCGGTTCCAAACGTCCCAGTCGTGGTCGTCCATGTTGTGCATCACTTGGCTGGCGTAGTACCAATAATAGATGTTCGGCGAACCGCCATCCGGCAGATTGGCCATCAGATAGCGCACGCCGCCGACGATCACTGGATCGGTTTTGCCGGCGTTTAAATATTGGCTGCACAACAGTCCGACGGCCGACATCGTAGGCGATGGCGCGCCATCGGGCTGATAAGCAAATTCGCCGCTCGCCGCTCCGCTGCTCGCGCTGGCCGCCGCACCACCGACGCCCACCGCTTTCAACCATTTCCTCGCGCCGTCAAATGCCGCCGGATTGACCGAGAGCCCGGCCATCTGAGCGCTCTTCAGGGCCATCAACTGCCAGCCGAGAACGGATGTGTCGCCGTCGTCGCCGGGATGATAACGCCAGCCGCCCGTCTTCGTGTTTTGTGCGGCGAGGATGAAATTGACCGCTTTTTGGGCCGAGCGCCCGACGTTCTTGTCGTGGCTCATGCCGTAGCATTCGCAAAGCGCGATCGTCGCCAGGCCGTGAGAATACATCCACGATTGCTTGCCGCTGGCATCGGCCGAGAGATCGCCGTCGGCCTTTTGATGATTCACAAGCCAATAGATTCCGGCGGTGATTGTTTGTTTGAACGGGCCATTGGTGAGATGCGTTTGGCCGGCGGCAAGATAGGGCAGAATACCCATTGCCGTGGCGGCTGAGAGCGATTCTTGGTCGGCAGCGCCCGTGCAAGTGCGATCTTTGCACATCTTCGCATATGCTTGCAAGCTCCAACCGCCGTCTCGCGATTGATGGCGAGCGAACCAATAGAGAGCGGCGACGACGGCTCTGTCGCAACTGGGGGTGTTTCCGTCAATATTAATCTTTGAACGGTCGCGCCAAGCACCGAATCCGCCAGTTGGACCGATCGGGCCGACCGGCTTTCCACCGAGTCCCGCGCCGGACGGAAGAAAACCGGTGCCCCCTCCGACGAAACCGGTGTCCGTCTTCAACGGATCGCCTGGTGGTTGCTCGCCGGGCGTGTTGCCGGGCGTCGATGTCAAATCGTTTGCCATCGCTTCGGGGAAGATCATTGCGATCGTTGTCAGCCCTTTCTCGTCGATATCAGGCAGCCCGGGATCGACAATCGGCGGATCGACCGGCGCATCGGAGGCATCTACCACCGCTTCCGGCGGATTAAACCCGACATCGCCGGTGTCGGCCTTCGGGACAATCATTCGGCCCAGGAGCAGCAGCATCGCCAGGGCCGCCATGTGGGCCGTGCAACTGACGGCCCACCACGGCGCTTGAGTGCGCA
Source organism: Pirellulales bacterium (assembly GCA_036267355.1). Lineage (NCBI taxonomy): Bacteria > Pseudomonadati > Planctomycetota > Planctomycetia > Pirellulales > Pirellulales bacterium. The sequence continues at coordinate 37,737 of DATAWG010000073.1, forward strand.
CAAAATCGCGAAAATGGCTGATGAACGAACGCTGCTCGAATTCGGCGTCCTCCGATTCTTCAACGCCGGTGCGGTTAGCCCGATCTTTGCTTGCCATGATGGTTCTCCGGAAAATAATCTTCGAAGCTTTGAACGCTTTCGTCGCCGTCAGCTCGCTACGAAGCGGCGGTCGGCGTAGCCCACGGCGTCGTCGCGGACGCGTCTCACCAAGCCCAACTACTGCGGTGCCGCCGTCGGCGCGCAGAGCGATCGCAAAAATCAAAATGGAGTAACTGCAACGCGATCCGGCGCTCGGACCGCCGATTCGCCAAATTTCCGCTGCCCGCGGATAAATACCCGGGCGCGCTCGATCGCAGATGCAGAATTGCAGCCGGCGACGACCGATTGGCCAAAATGTCCGGCCGCAGCCTCGACGCGACCGGACACCCTAAGATTCGTGGGCCGCCGCTTATTTATTCCCGCTGCCGCGGCGATGCCGCAAGGATGCCACTGCTGGCCTTGGCCAGTAGCGATGCGCAGCGTGCCACCGGCAAGCGAAATCTACGAGTGCCAAGCCACGCTGTGGGCAGACGGCACACGGAGCGTGCCCGTTACCTTATGCCGCTTGTGTGCCACTGGCTTTGCCAGCGAGAAATCGGCTTCGTGCGAAGACCAAAGGCGCATAGCGTACGCCCGAATCGAGGACGAGGCGTATCCATTCTTTCAGTTCGCTCTTCGCGGGAGGCAAAGCCGATCGCTAATCCATCGAGCGCGAGCCGCTGATCAACTTGATGAATTCCGTGTTCGACTTGAACTTGGCAAGCTGGCGGGTCAACTGCTCCATCGCGTCGACGTGGTGCATGGTCGAAAGCGTGCGGCGAAGCATGTTCACGGCATGCAGCGTATCCGGATCGAGCAGCTTCTCTTCGCGGCGCGTGCCGGATTGCGAAATGTCGATCGCCGGCCAAACGCGGCGGTCGGCAAGCTTGCGGTCCAAGACCAGCTCCATGTTGCCGGTGCCTTTGAACTCCTGAAAGATCAGTTCGTCCATGCGGCTGCCGGTGTCGATCAGCGCGGTGGCCACAATCGTCAGCGAGCCCCCTTCTTCGAACAATCGGGCGGTGGCAAACAACTTTTTCGGAACATCAAGGGCCTTGATATCCACGCCGCCCGACATCGTCCGGCCTGTGTTGCCGACCCACTTGTTGAAGGCCCGGGCCATTCGTGTGATCGAATCCATGAGCAGAAACACGTCTTTGCCCATCTCGGCCATGCGCTTGCAACGCTCGACGACGAGTTGCGACAGACGCACGTGGCTCTCGACATCGCGATCGAGGCTGCTGGCGATGACATCGCCTTTCACCGAGCGGCGCATGTCGGTCACTTCTTCGGGCCGTTCGTCGACCAGCAGCATGACCAGATTGATATCCGGATAGTTGGCCGAGATGGCCTGGCTGACCTGCTGCAAGAGAATCGTCTTGCCGGTTCGCGGCGGAGCGACGATCAGGGCTCGCTGGCCCTTGCCGAGCGGAGTGAGCAAATCCATGACTCGCGTGGTGAGCGGTTGCTGGCCGGTTTCCAGTTTGAGCCACGTTTCCGGGTTGATGGGCGTGAGTTGGTCGAACGTTTTGACGTTCGGGTAATCCTCGGGCTTCATCCCATCGACGTCGTGAATCTCTTTCAACCGCGGGCCTTGCTGGCGGCGGCCGGGCTGAACCATGCCGTTGAGCCGCACGCCTTCACGGAGCCGGAATTTTTCGATCATCGTGCCTGGCACGAATGGATCGGAGCGTTCGCGGGTGAGGTTGTTGTCTGGGTTGCGGAGGAAACCGTAGCCGTTGGGGTGCAGTTCGAGAACTCCGCCACCCGCCACGAGCTCGACCGGTTCGCCGTTGTCGGGAGCGCCGTCTTGTTCGGAGAAGGGGAGCGGCGCGAGAGAGTTTTCTCCGTCGAAACGGCGATTGCGGGATCGCATCCCGCCGCCGTTCATCCGGCCGCCGCCGTGCCCTCCGCCGTGCCCGCCGCTGTGCCCTCCGCCACCCCCGGGTCCATGTGCCGAACCACCACCTGGACCACGCCCACGACCGCGGCCCTTTTTCCGCTTGCCCATATAACTCACCTGAGAAGACCTCCAAAAAAGAACAACCGACCGTTCCATGCGAACAGTCGCCACCCACAAAGAACCGGCCAAAACCGAACCTCGCCGAAATCAACGGCCAGATTCGATCGAAGATCAAATCGCTAGGATCGCTTCGACCGGCAGCCGCGCGACGGCGGCCTGGACCAAAGACGACCTGCGAATTCGTCGCATGCAAGATCACCCGCTTGCAAGGTCAACACGAAACCATTCTGGCGGCAAGCAGATCAAGCCTATGAAACTTCGCTCGCGCGCGATGCGCACAACAATCATTGCCATCCCCACGTCGCCGACGAGCTTTTTCCTTGAACCGTTTTCTGCGGCGATCTTCGTCTTGGGGATGACGCTAACTTCTTATCGCTTCGCGGCCAGTTTGAACGCCGTTTCAGAGCAACGGACTCTGCCGCGCTGCGAAGCCGCAAGATAAAATCATGGAGCCGCCGGAAACCGACGGAATTCTATATCGGTGGTCCGATGCCGGCGCTCTGATCCTACCGGGCCGTGTATCCTGCCGGGGCTATAAAATCATGCCGAGGGCTAATTGGTGCCGTGCCGATGGCTAGTCATCGCGCCTGTTGCGCGGAAGGAAAAACATCGTGTAAGCGCTGCGGTGTCAGCGTGGCAAAGATTCGCCAGAGCGTGCGCTTCGGAAAAACCTTTCAACCGATCGAGACAACGGCGTTGCCAACCCCGCAAATGCCGTGCGTGCTCCGCGAACTAAATCCTGAAATCCTGCTTTGTTACACCAATTCTCGGAGAACTGATGCGGTCCCCTGCCAGACTTGGCCTGTCACAAGAACGGGCCTTGCCAAAACCAGAGAGCAGGAATCGGATCAAGAAGCGTCTGAAGCCCTCGACGAGGCTCGTTTCAATTGAGCCCCGCGTGCCGAAGGATGGCCGCAGGATTCCACCGCAGCCAAACTGTGCTGCCAAGGCAGCCGCCTTGCCGTACGGAGATCATTGTTTTCGCAATGTCCCCACAAACAAGTCGTTAAACTACACGAATCATAATCATCCCTCGGCCTGTGTCAAGCGGTTCCTACGGGCTGGAAGCGAAAATCTTCGGATATTCGCTCCCCCATCGCCGACAATACCGAGTTTGACGGACGCAGCGGCCGCGAACCGACCGTTGCCAATCAGGCCGCATGGCCGCCGCGATGCCCGTAGAACCCGGATGGTCCCCAAGGCGAGCGCTCGATGGCTCCTCGGCGACGCCCTTCCCGAATCGGCGGCCTTCGCTCAAGATGGTGTTGCCGGGTCACGAGCAACGCATGACGGAATCTCCTGGATGAAGAACGAACACTCCCGCGAACGGTGCTGGGCCAATGTCGAATTCGCGGCGCCGCTGCCGCCCCGGCCCGAGATCAGCCATGTGCTCTTCGATTTCGACGGCACGCTCTCCTTGGTGCGCGAAGGCTGGCCCGACATCATGCTCGGGCTGTTTCTCGATTGTCTCCCACGTTCGCCGGGCGAAACCGGCGCCGAGCTTCGACCGGCCCTTGTCGAAGACATTATGCGGCTCACCGGCAAGCCGACCATCGATCAGATGATTCTGTTGGCCGAAAAAATTCGCCAGCGCGGCGGCACCCCCCACGATCCCGAGTGGTATAAGGAGCGATTCCTCGAGCGATTGGAGCGGCACACTGGCGCCCGCCGGGCCGGCTTGCAGAGCCGTGAGCTGGCCGCCGAGTCGCTGCTCGTGCACCAGGTGCGGCCGCTTTTGGAACACTTGCGCGGGCTCGGATTGCGGCTGTATCTGGCGAGCGGCACCGACGATGTGGCCGTCAAGCATGAAGCCGATCTGTTGGACCTAACCCGCTACTTCGGCCCGCACATCTATGGAGCGCACGCCGATGCGGCGAAATTCTCCAAGCCACTGGTTATCTCGCGCATGCTTCGCGACGACCGCATCCCCGGCACACAACTGCTCGGCTTCGGCGACGGCTTCGCGGAAATCGAAGCCGTCAAAGCCGTTGGTGGGATCGCCGTTGCGGTCGCCAGCGACGAGGCGAACAACGGTTCCGGCCAAGTCGATCCACGAAAAAGGGCCCGTCTTCTGCAAGTCGGGGCCGATATCATCATTCCCGACTATCGAGAAGCGATCGGGCTGGTCGATTATCTATTGGGCAAAATGAACAATTCCACTTTCCCCAACGAAGCGCGAAATTTCTAGGGCACCATGGCGACGCTGGCAACGCCGTGTGTGCCTTGATCGGTGCGATTGAATGGACTAAACTGCCCTGCTGCGGTGAATGCCCGCAACGCCTCCTTAGCTCAATTGGCAGAGCATCTGACTCTTAATCAGAGGGTTGAAGGTTCAAGTCCTTCAGGGGGCAATTCTGATCTGCCTTTCAGGTGAGGGGTTGTGACTTCCGCGGGTTCTGGCACGCCGGAGCCTTCGGGGGCAGTCGCGTGCCGCGCCGGTGGCCATCACCGACCAAATGCGTTCCAGCCATCGTTGGCCCGTTTCGCTGCGCGAGCTTGGAGTCACCTGGGTCGAAGAATTTCGAGCCATTCGTCCAAGCCGCCGTCAACGATCAGCTCAAACCGCCCCGACCTCCCCCGCCAAACGGCAGCAAAACGTAGATGGGCGCGCAGCCACGGCAATCGCATCTCGATCCGGTTTCAATATCGCGCTAGCCAAAGCGACGAACGATCCGCGCGTGATTGGCGAGGCACCAGCCGCCGGCGTTTTGACGAAGCTTTGATCGCAGTTCGACCGTTAGCGATTTTCCAACACCCATTGCAAGGCGTGGCGGGTCAGCTCGGCGCCGTTTTTCAGGCCCAGCTTGGCTTTGATCTTTTCGCGGTGCGAATCGATCGTGTGGGGGCTCAAATGTAACTGCTTGGCGATGCTGCTCGTGGTCTGCGCCTGCCCGATCAGTTGATACACTTGCAGTTCGCGGTCGGTGAGCTTTTCCACCGGCGATAGGGGAGTTGGCTCGCGCCCGGTCACTGCCATCCCCAACAATTGATCCGTCATCTGCGGGCTGAGATAGCGACGCCCCTCGAGCACGGTTCGGATCGCTCCCACCACATTTTCGCGGCATTCCTGTTTGCTGATATATCCAAGGGCTCCGGCCCGCAACGCCCGTTCAGCGTAGAACGATTCTTCGTAGGCCGAGATCACGAGCATCTTCGCCTCGGGATTCAAGGTCTTGATTTGCTTGATTAATTCCAAGCCGTGTCCTTTTTTGAGCGAAATATCGACCAGCGCCAAATCGGGTTCACAGGCTTTGAATTGAAGCAAACCATCTTCGACGTCTTCGGCCTCGCCGCAAACTTCGAGGTCGGGCTGCGAGGAAATGCGGGTCGTCAGCCCTTCGCGCACCAGCGGATGATCATCGACGATCAGGATTCTTACGCGTTTGGGCGGATCGAGCATTTTGTTCATCGGAAGTCTCCCTCGCGGCGTATTAACGAAGAGGAGCGGTGCAGGCGATTTGGGTGCCGCCCCCTGGCAAGGGCTCGACGCGCAACGAGCCCCCGATCAGTCCCACGCGATACGACATCACCTTCAGTCCGATGCCCTTGCCGGCATCGCGGGGACTTTGAATGCCCGAGCCGTCATCGGTGACTTTCAGCGTAACGAAATTCGGCCGCGTTTCCAAGGCGACGACGATGTGTTGGGCGCTGGCGTGTTTCAGCACGTTGGTAATCGCTTCCTGGGCGATGCGATATAAATGCGTCGCCACGAACTGATCGCGGACTTCGGCATTCTCGTCGCATTCGAAGCGGCAATCGATCTGGCCCGATTCGTTGGTCTGCTTGGCAAGCTCCGAGAGGGCAAAGCATAGTCCATGGGCGCCGATCTCCGCCGGAACCAGCCCGCGCGACAAGTGGCGCACATTCTCGAGCGCTCGGCCGATGCCTTCCGAAAGCCGGGCGGCTGTTTCCGCTTGCGGGCTCGCATGCTCCAGCGATTCGTAGAGGCTGTGGGCGATCATTCCCAAACCGGAAAGTTCCTGTTGCGTGCTATCATGTAAATCCTGGCCGATGCGGCGCTGCTCTTGCTCCGCCACCTGCAGCACTTGCCGCTGCAACTCGTTCCGTTCCGAAACATCGCGGATCACGATGGTCGACAGGTCGAAGCCGTCGGACAAATCGCCGACTGCCAATTCGGCGGGAAATGTCGTGCCATCTTTGCGGCGGCCGACCAACTCGCGCGCGCCGTCGTGCAAGTTATCCTTGAGGAGTTCGAATCGTGTGGCCGAATCGGCGTCTTCACCCGCTGCCGAACTCAACAGCAGCCCGATCTTCTGGCCGATGATTTCCGGCGGAGCATAGCCGAATATCCGCTGGGCGGATCGATTGAAGGTGCCGATCGAACTGTGTTGATCGATGGTGATGATCGCGTCGGCGACGCTATCGACGATCGCCCGCAAGCGATCCTCGTTTCTCCGCAGTTCCTCGGTGCGGGTGGCGACCTGCTGCTCCAATTGGTTCGTCAAGGATTCCAGCGATTGGAGGTGTTTCTTGCGATCGGTGACATCGCGCTCGGTCGTGGCCAGCGCGATTTGCTTGCCCACTTCGTCGGTGAGCCAGGCGGCATTAAGCCACACGTCGAGTGTGCGACCGTCTTTGGTGCGCCGCTGGGTTTCGACCGACTCGATGTGCGCGGCGGCGTTCGGGGGCCGAATCTGATCGAGGCACGTGCTGCGCAGGTTTTCGGGAACCAGATCGCAGAGGTTCATGTTCAGTGCCTCGGCTTCCGTATAGCCGTACATGCGCTGCGCTCCGCCATTCCAGGCGGTAATTTTGCCGTCGAGATCGTAGACCAACATGGCATCGCTCGAATCGCGCAGCACGGCGGCGAAGCGCCGAATCTGCGCTTCGGCCTGGATTCGATCGGTGATATCGATGAGCGTAACGACGATGCCTTCGATCCGCTTCTCGCCCGCATGATACGGCCGGATGCGGCGCAAGTAACACCGCGGCGGCGATTCTTGTCGTGCATCCGGGGCGGAATCGATCGCGGCGCTGCTCCAAACCTCCCGATCGGCCGACTGCTTGCCGTGCAGCATGAGCCGGCACTCGGCCAATAGCTGCGGATCGTTGAATTTCGGCGACAGATCGCCATACGGCCGGCCCGCATCGCTCGGCAAGAGGCTCAACAGCTTCACCGCGGGCGGCGTGAACCGCACCACCCGCAGCGCCGCATCGAGAAATACCACGGCGATATCGGTGCTCGCCAGCAGATTGGTGATATCGTTGTTGGCGCGCTCCAACTCGTCGACCTTCGACTGGAGCTGGTTGTTGACGGTGGTCAATTCCTCGTTGAGCGATTGCAATTCCTCTTTCGAAGTCTCCAATTCCTCGTTGGCGGATTGGAGTTCTTCATTCATCGACATGACTTCTTCATGCGACGCTTTCAACTCGCCATGCGAGCCTTCGAGATCGTCGATGGCCCCTTGCAATTCTTCGCGGGTCGATTTCAGTTCGTCTTCAAGCTGGCGTGCCAGCGCGGCATCGCCCGGCCCACCGGCGATGGATTCGCCGGCAGCGGTTTCGCCGGGGGAAGATTCGCGGTCGCGAAAGCTGACGAGCAACAAGTCGTGGTCGCTTGGCGCCTGGACCGGCTTGACCTCGATCGTGCAAGGGACATAGCCGTCGCCGCGTTTGACCTGGGCGCTCGTGTCGACCACGCGAGCTTTCTCCTGGATCGCCCGTTGGACGGCCGCACGAACTTTCCCGCGCAATCCTTGGCGCAATAGCGAGAACAGATCGCGCGACGGCTCGCCGCTTTGAAATTCGAGATACGCGGTAAGAGGCCCGTTCTGGCAAAGCACCTGAAAATGACGATCGATCAAAACCGCGGCGGGCGTGTAATCTTCGAGCAGATGCTTTTGCATCAAGTGGGGAAGGCTCTTCGCGGGTTGCGGCGGCGCCTCGGTGCGAAACAATCGCCCACCCAGCGCTCTGGCCTGCGAAACAATCGGGATTTCCAGTCGATCATGGCGGCTGGCGCCGACCCGGCGGAACACGCGCCAACTCTTCGAGATCGGCTCGAAGAGGTCGACCGATCGCCCGATCGATTCCGACTGCCCCAAGACGAGCGTTCCGCCGGAATTGAGCACGAAGTGAAACATCGCCACAAGCTTTTGCTGCATCTCGGACTCGAGATAGATCAAGAAATTGCGGCAGCTCAGCAAATCGAGCTTCGAGTAGGGCGAATCCGAAATCAAGTTCTGCGCCGCGAACACAATCGATTCGCGGAGTTGCTTCGACACCCGATAATGATGGTCGTCCACCTTCACGAAAAATTGTTGAAGCCGCTGCTTCGACACATCGCCGACAATGCTCTCAAGATAGCTGCCATGGCGGGCGACGTTCAACGAATCTTCGTCGATGTCGGTGGCGAAAATCTGCACGGACGGCATCTTCTTGGCCGCGGCAAATCCTTCCAAGAGCAGCATCGCCAGGGAATACGCCTCTTCGCCGGTCGAGCACGCGGGCACCCAGACGCGTACCGGCCGGCCGTCGCTTTCCTGCACAAGCTTGGGAATCACCAGCCGCTCGAGAACCTCGAACGCATGCTGCTCGCGAAAGAAACTCGTCACGCCGATCAACAGGTCCTTTCGCAGCGCCACGACCTCCTCGGGATGGTCGCCGAGATAGCCGAGGTATTCGCCAAGTTGATCGATTTGACGCAATCCCATGCGTCGCAGAACGCGCCGCAGAATCATCTTCTTGCGATAGTACTGAAAATCGCACCGCGTTTGGCCGTGCAGTAGTTTCAAAATCGGGCCGATTTGCGATATGAGCTGTGAATCCAGATCGGATTCGCCCGCCTCGGTTCCCGGCAACCGATCGAAAAACCGCTTGGCGAAGTCGATGATCGCCCGCGGCATATCCTCGGGGGGCAACACGCTGTCGACCACGCCGGCCGCGATGGCTGCTCGAGGCATTTGATCGAAACCGGCCGTATCCGGATCTTGGGCGAGCACGATTCCACCGGCGATCTTGATCTCGCGCAGACCGGCCACGCCGTAGTTTCCGGTTCCTGAGAGCACGATGCCGATCGCTCGCTCTTCCGCGTCGGCGGCGAGCGAGCGGAAGAAGCCGTCGATCGCGATTGCCATCGCTCGGCCTTCTTCCGGCTTTACCAAGGAAAAATGCCGATCCGTCAGCGACAGATAGCGATTTGGCGGAATCACATAAATATGGTCGCGCTCCACCAGCACATTTTCATTGGCCTCGGTGACCGGCAAATCGGTCTGCTTGGAAAGCAACTCGACCATCATGCTTTTGTGCTTGGGGTCGAGATGCGGCACCAGCACGATCGCCATGCCCAGCCGCTTCGGCATCTTCGAGAAGAATCGCTTGAGCGCTTCCAGACCGCCCGCCGATGCGCCGATGCCGATGACGGGAAAACCGGGCCGGGGCCCGTTGGCGGGCTCGGCAGAGTCGGCAGGCCTTTCTGGTTCGACGGGCCGCCGCTCAACGCCCTCTGCTTGGCGTCCCTTGCGGCTGCCTTTTTTGCCTCGCGACTTGCCGGTCATCGTGCAAACCCCCTCTGCCGGCCGAACAAAACTGTCCCGGGACTCAATGCTGACCCTCTGACCTGGCCGAAACGCCTGTATCGGATTTTTAGGCGTACGGCCACGGTAGATCAAAAACGGCGAATAGGGCAGTGATATGCGTGCGAAAACAATGCCAGATCGCCGCGAAATAGTGGTTTCCGCTACGCAAAATTAGGAATTGCCCCGATTTTAAATCGTCCAGGAAAGCGCAAAAATAGCTTCTACGGGGAGCTAGTGCAATGAGTGCATGGCGGAGAGATGGTCGCAGCCGACGTGCCGCGGCGTCTCGAGAGTAACGAGCCAAGGCTGGCGAAAAATTGCAAGACGCCTGCCACCGGAGGGTTGAACAAGATGATTAGCCAATCAGCGGCGAGCCGACAGGCCGCGGCCGGAGCACTATCTTCAGCGAGCGACGAACGCGCCGCACAGCCAAGTTCAGCTTCTTGGATCGAGCGATTAGCGCGCGAATGGGTCGCCGATAACTGCCCTTATCAATTCTATTTCAAGCACGTCGATTATCGCTTTGACAACGGCGTACTCACGCTGCGCGGCCGGGTGCCGTCGTTCTATCTCAAGCAGATATTGCAGGCGGTGCTGGGGCAGTTGCCGCAGATCGAGCGGATCGAAAACCGCGTGGAAGTGGTGAGCTCCGTCGGCTTGAGCAGCGCCCGCTGAGCTCGATCGCGCCGCAGAAAGAAAGCGTGTGTGCCATGCGCCCGTTGACCGTATCGTGGGACAACCACCTCGGCGACTCGATCGGCGGCCGCTACCCGCACGATTTGGAGCTTGCGGCTGGCCGCCGCCTGACCTTGGCGCCGATGGTGCCCAGCGATTGGCAATATCTGGAAGCGTTCTTGCATTCCGTGCCCGAGGAGGAACAGCGATTTTTTCGCCGCGACGCTTCGATTGCCGAGCGGGTCGAGCAGTGGTGCTCGGAACTCGACTACCGGCATGTTTTCCCGCTCTTGGCTTGGGAAGGGGATCGCATCGTGGGCGACGCGACTTTGGAACAGGAACCGGGCCTCTGGACGGCCCATGTCGCCAAGATTCGAACACTCGTGCATCCCGATTTCCGCCGTCGCGGCATTGGCGGCCGGCTCTTGGGCGAACTTGTCGAGTTGGCGCGGGATCTGGGTGTGCACAAATTGGTGTATGAATGTGCGGCAGAGCAATTCGAGTTGATGGATCATCTCGCGCGGCGTGGGTTTTCCCCTGCCGCGCGGTTGGCCGACTTTATCCGCGACCGGAGCGGCCAGTTGCACGATATGGTGTTGCTGTTATGCGATTTGAATCGGCGATGAACGCGAATCGATGAATTTCGACCGACCGGGGAACTGGGGCAGCAGTTTCACTTGGTTGCCGAGCGGAACGGTGGTTTGACTCGCCGTCTAGAGTTGACGGAGGCCCCGGTCATGGGTAATTTGCCCAGCGGCCGTTGTTTGTAAACCTAGTTTCCGCGTGTCCTCAGACTGGAGACTTTGTCATGCCTCGGCTATTGGTGATCGACGACGACCGAAGCGTTTTGCGTTTGATCGAGCGCGGCTTCGAAAAGACGGACGTGGCGGTGTTGACTGCGCTCACGGCCGAAGAAGGCCTCGCCCACCTGCGACAGCATACGCCCGACGTGTTGCTCTTGGACGTGATGCTGCCGGGAACGAATTGGCTCGATGTCTTCCGGCAAATTCAGGAAATCGACCGCAAGCTGCCGGTGATCTACATCACGGCCCACGGCAACAGCGACACGGCGATCGAGGCCATGTCGAACGGGGCCTACGACTACCTGATGAAGCCGTTGGACTTGCCGACGGTGCGGCAGTTGGTGCACCGAGCCCTCGAAATGCGGCGGCTCATGCGGGTGCCGGTCGACGTGCCGCTGCCGCCGACCGCCGGGCAAGCCGGCGATTCGCTCGTTGGCCGCAGCCCCAAGATGCAGGAGGTGTATAAAGCCATCGGACGCGTCGCGTCGCAAGACGTGATCGTGCTCATCCGCGGCGAAAGCGGCACCGGCAAGGAACTCGTCGCCCGGGCCATCTATCAGCATAGCCCGCGCGCGGGCGGCCCCTTCCTGGCCGTCAATTGCGCGGCGATCCCCGAGTCGCTCCTGGAAAGCGAGCTCTTCGGCCACGAGCGCGGGTCGTTCACCGGCGCCGATTCTCGACGGATCGGCAAATTCGAACAATGCTCAGGCGGCACGATCTTCTTGGACGAAGTCGGAGACATGTCTGCTTTGATTCAAAGCAAAGTGCTCCGCGTGTTGCAAGAACAGCGGTTCGAACGCGTCGGCGGCAATACGACGCTCGAAACCGACGTGCGGATCATCGCCGCCACGAATTGCAATTTGGAACAGATGGTCGCCGACGGGCAATTTCGCGGCGATCTCTACTACCGCCTGAATGGCTTTACGATCCAATTGCCGGCGCTGCGCGAGCGCGGCGACGACCTGCTATTGTTACTCGAGCATTTCTTGCATCGCTTCCGCCACGAATTGGGAAAGGAAGTGCAAGCCATCAGCCCCGATGCACTGCACCAACTGATGCAATACAGTTGGCCGGGCAATATTCGCGAATTGCAAAGCGTGCTCAGGCAATCGCTGCTGCAAGCCGCGGGTCCGGTTATCATTCCCGATTTTCTGCCCGAGGTGATCCACCGCGAGCCCGCCATGCCGCGGGTTTTCAACGGAAGTGACGAATCTTCGAGCAATCTGCAACCGTTAGTCGAAAGCCGGCTCCGTGCCGGCTCGACGAATTTGTATGCCGAAACGGTGGAGTTGATGGAACGCTACCTGATTATGCAGGTGCTTCGCTCGACGGGGGGCAATCAGTCGCATGCCGCGATCATTCTCGGAATCACCCGCGGTTGCCTGCGGCGAAAAATTCGCACGCTAAAGATCGGCATCCGCACGTCGATCGCCTCTCATGGCGCCGACGCCGAAGAAAACGAGGAAGCGACGATTTCAGCGTGAGCAAGGCGGCTTAGCGAGAAATCGCCGCTGCGGCGGCATCGTCTCGCTGCAAGCGGAACAGCCGCATGCACATTGGATTAATGCGTTCGTGTCGTCCGACGATTCGCCGCCCAACAACCGCCCCACGACCCAAATCGTTGCTGTAACGCAACACAAGCCCGAAGCGTAAGCGATGGAGCGCCGCTACGGCGGCATCGTCTCGCTGCAGGCGGCAAAGCGCATGCACATTGGATCAAAATGCGTTCGTGGGGGCGACCCGCAACGGAGCGCATCCTCGCTAACGCTTCGCGCCTAGTGTTGAACGCGACCCCGCAACGGAGCGCGTCCGGCCCACAATCCCAAATCTTTGCTGTGACGCAACACAAGCCCGAAGCGTAAGCGAGGGAGTCGTAACGGCCTTTTGCTCCTGGGCACGGGGGTTCGGAAAGTTCGAGTTAGTTTACGAATATTTCCCAAACGGTGCTGCAAAGAGCAGTGGCCAGGGCCGAGCCTATGATCGTTGAGCGTGCGCTCCGTTACGGGTCGCTGGACTAACGCGTCGAGCCATTCTGCATGCGGCTCGGCAGATAGCGAGACGACGTCGAGGTTGCGGACCTCCGTCGCTAACGCTTTGCGCCTCGTGTGCTGGTCGGGGGAATTTTAAGAGCTTAGACTCTGCCGAAAAATGACTTCCGCTTTTCGAACCCCTCACCCTGCCCTCTCCTGCAAGGGGAAAGGGGGCTGTGGAGAATTTGTTTTTCGGCCGAGCATTAGCTAGAACATTGCGAAAATGCACGTTTCCCGCCGCCGGTTGGCTTCGATCCGCGTTTCGAAAATCGGCCGCTCGTCGTATACTGGCGGCAATCCAATGGCAAATTATCTGCGGGGCGTCTGGAAGAAACGATCGTGACACTGGCCTATCTAGATTGCCCGAGCGGAGTTAGCGGCGACATGACGCTGGCGGCGCTCATCGATGCGGGGGCCGACCTGGCGGCCATTCAGGCCGGCATCGATTCGCTCGGGCTGCCGAGTTGCCGCCTGGTGGCCAATGAGGTGCGGCGGCAGGCGTTTCGCGGCATGCACATCACCGTCGAAACCGAGCCCGAACATGCTCACCGGCATCTACACCACATCACGGCGATGATCGACCGCAGCCGGCTTTCGTCGCGGCAAAAAGATTTGGCGACGCAAATCTTCAAGCGATTGGCCGAGGCCGAAGCGAAAGTGCACGGCGCCACGATCGACAAAGTTCATTTCCACGAAGTCGGCGCGGTCGATTCCATTGCCGATATCGTCGGCGCGGCGATCGGCTTTGATCTCTTGCAGATCGATCGGCTCGTAGTATCGCCAGTGCCGACCGGGCACGGGTTCATAACGATCGCCCACGGCCGATGCAGCATTCCCGCTCCCGCCACCGCCGAATTGCTGCGCGACATACCGCTTGCCGCTAGCGACATCGAAGCCGAATTGACGACCCCCACGGGCGCAGCGATCGTGGCGACGCTGGCCGACGAATTCGGCCCCGTGCCGACGATGCGAATCAGGCGGATCGGCTATGGCGCCGGCAGCCGCGACATGAAAGAACAGCCGAACCTGCTGCGGTTGTTCTTGGGCGAGCCGGACAATTCGGCCGACGCCCTGGAAACCGTCTGGACGCTCGAAACGCAACTCGACGATGCGACCGGCGAACTCGTCGGCTATTGCTCCGGCCTGCTGCTTGCCGCGGGAGCGCTCGACGTTTACACCACCGCTGTGCAGATGAAAAAGAACCGGCCCGGCGTGTTGCTCTCCGTTTTGTGCCGCCCGGCGGATGTCGAGCGGCTCGAGGCGATCGTGTTTCGCCAGACGCCGACGTTGGGTGTTCGCCGCTGGCCGGCAAAGCGGCGAGCGTTGGCGCGCGAGCGGCATGAAGTGCAGACCGCTTGGGGCCCGATCGACGGCGTGTTGTGGCATCCGCCGGGCAGTCCGGCCGGTTTTTCCCCCGAGTACGAAACATGCCGCCGATTGGCCGATGAAAACCGTGTGCCGCTGCGCGTCGTGATTGAAGCGGCACAGCGGGCGTTCGATCCGCAAGCGTTTGGTATGGATTAGGGCGCGAAAACCCCAGAGCCCGCAGCGCTAGCAAGGCAGTACCAGTCCGATTTCCTTGCTAGCGCGGCGGGCTCCGTAGACCGCGACTCCGCCGCGGATGCGGGCCGCTAGACCATCCGTCGAAAAAACTTGTCAGGCTGGAAAGCCCGACCTACGGGTCTTCATGGACGAAGTCGTATGGATCAACTAGCACTGGTGCTCGGCGAAATCGGCGCTGCGCAAGTCGTTTTTTTGCTCGGGCTGTCGTTGATGATCGTCGTGTTGTTGGTCCGTTCGCGGCGTTATTTTCGGCAGGTGAGCGAATATCAGGTTCCGCGCGCCGACGCGCCACCAATCGCCGCCCCTTCATCGGGTGCGCCGCAGGCAGCGGGCTCGCAACGGTCGGCATCCGCCGCAGCGCCCCCTCGAGATTTCGAAAGATGGGAAGTGGCGATGCACGATCTGGCCCGCGATCTGTCGGGCCAACTAGACAGCAAAATCCGGATTTTGGAATTGCTGATCCGCGAGTCCGACAAAGCGGCCGCCCGGCTTGAGGCAGCACTAGCTCGCTCGCGCGAAACGACGGAATCGGGCAAGACCGATCGCGCCGAACTCCAGGTGACGGCAGCGAAGGCATCGCAGCCGCCAACGGGCGTACCACCGAAGCGTCCGCCAATCCGCGCCGCAGTCAACGCCACCGAGCCGCGACGAGTCCCGGCGATTGCACCGGCCGGCTCGACAACGGCAGACGGCGCAGACAAGCCGCGATTCGATCGCGTCTACGCCCTCGCCGACGCCGGCCTATCGCCGGCAACGATCGCAAGCCAAATCGGCAGCCAAGTCGGTGAGGTGGAGTTAATCCTGGGAATCAGGAAGAACGGAGGAAGGGGCGAGGTGCGAGGGCCGACGGGCGAGTGAAGCGCGGCGCGCTTCGTCGCGCGCCCGCGAGAAAATTCGCGGCCGACTATCGGCGGCCTCCCTGGACGTTGCCGCCTTGCGGGCCGGGATACTGCATTCCGGGAGACCGCATCCCGCGCTGGCCCTGCATGTTCGGATGGGCAGGCCCCGAGTATTTGTTGATCTTGAACGTGAATGACTCCGGATTTGCCGTATCGGCCACGAGCGGCGTCGTCGTAAGGTCGGCATACTCGACGCCGACCAGATCCGTGATCGGCCGATCCTTCGCGCTGATGCACCGCACGATCACTTTATGCTTGCCCGGAACAATCCCTTTATGGATGTGGCTCATGATGAAATCGTAGCTCCCATCCGCCGGATTGACTTCCGCGATCCCGAGGGGTGGGGAGAATTTCGGATCGACCGGCGGCGTTTGCGATACGAAAATCAGTTGAATCCTAGGCGCCTTAATCAACGAGCCATCGGTGAAGGTGACGCTGCCGTGCTCTTGCACGTAGCTATACGGATCGCTGGAACCACCACAACCGGCCAGCGAAACCAGCGCGAATGAAAGCGCCGCAAAAAAGGCGACGGGCTTGCGGCTAAGGCTCGGCCGAAAAATAACTTCTCCGCAGCCCTCCCTCCCCTTGCGGAAGAGGGCAGAGTGAAGGGGTCGAAAAGCGGAAGTTGTTGTTCGGCCGACCGTGAACGGAAGAAATTTGCGGATGCGGGATCGGCACGCGAAGCTCGGTATTTGAGGCATGAGGAGCGACACTGCTGGGAGAAACTGTTCTGGGACAAATCGCCATGCAACAGATATTAGACCTACACGCCTGCGGGCTCGCAAGCACTCGTCCGAACGTTCCGAGCGTGCCGCGAAAAGTCAATCGTTCGGCTTGGCCTCAAGCCGCATTCGTCGATAGGCGAATTCCAATTGCCGGGTGAGGCCGTTCGTGTCGCACGCCGGACTGCGGCGCAGTTGCTCGCGCAGTTCACCACGGAGGCCGGCCAAGCGGCCGGGATCCTTTGCGGCGGCCGAGGCAAGCCGCACGAGCGACTCCACGTCGGAGGCGATGAACTCGGAGAGGCCCGCCGCCGTCAGCAGCGACGCACTGACCCGTGATGTCCAGCGGTCGCCGCGGATCGACGCCACCGGCACACCTTGCCACAGGGCTTCGCTCGTGGTCGTGCCGCCGTTGTATGGCCACGGGTCGAGGGCCAAATCGATCGCGTCGTACGTTTGCAAAAACTGGAAATGGTCGGTCGGCCCCAAGAGTTCCAACCGATCGGCAGCGATTCCATGCCGGATAAATCGCGCGGCCAGGTGCCGGCGATTGCCCGCCGATCGCAAACCCTGATTTCGCAACAGCAGCCGGCTACCGGGCGATTGCTCGAGCACTCGCGACCAGAGGGCGACGACCTGCGGCGTGAGCTTATACAGCGACGCAAGGCTGCCGAACGTAAACGGCCGTCCGGCAAGGCATGGCAGCGGCACGACCGGCGGCACCGCATATTCCACCGCGAACGCCAAATAACAGCCGTCGAGCCGTACCAACTTTTCGCAATAATCAGCTTCATCGCCCGGTGCGAGCACCGTGTGATCGCCGATCAGATAATCGAACGCTTCCATGCCGGTGGTCGCAAACATATTGAACCAACCGACGTTCAACGCGGCCGGGCGAAATGCAAACAGCGGTAATCGCTGCAGGCGGCTGAAGCCGTTCAAATCGACCAGCACGTCGATTCCGTGGCTCGCAATGAGATTGGCCAGTACTGCGTTGTCGAGCGACGCTGTGAAATGAACGCGATCCGCGGGGTTGGGCTCGTAGCCGGGGGGAAGCGATTCGTTCCGCCCATCGGAATAGAGAAATAGTTCAAATTGCCTGCGATCGTGGCTATTGATCACCGGCCAAACTGGCTTCATCCAGTTCGGATAGTCGAAGTAGGCGGAGACGTAGCCGAGCCGCAGGGGGCGGCCGGGGCTTTCGGCGGAGGGCGGCGCGGCAGCCAGGGCGACGCGCGAAACCGCAAGCGAACTGCCACACAAATTGGGTGAGTCGGCGCCGCTTGCGCCGACGGCGATCGGCGATCGATCGGCCCTTGGCAGATGGCGGCGCGACCAAGCGCGGCGGGTCTCGAACACTTCGCGCGGCGTGGCGGTCGGGCTGACCGCGATCGACAGTGCGAGCATCGTTTCCGGCTTGGTGCCGCCGCCGAGTGCCGCAGCGCGGCGATAATGCGCGATCGCTTCATCGGTGTGGCCCAGATTGAACAGCGATTGAGCCAGATTGTGATGTGCCGCCGCTTGGTTGGAATCGAGCCGCACCGCCTGCTGAAAACACTCCAGTCCCTCCGCTTCGCGATCCTGTTCGTTGAGCAGGCAACCCAGGTTGTACCACGCTGGCCTTAGCGACGAATCGCATTCAACGGCCCGGCGATACTCGGCCTCGGCCTGCTCGATTCGGCCCGCGGTCTGATCGAGCACCGCCAAATCGCAATGCCAGGCAGCGACGCGGGGCTCGATTGCCAGCGCCTCTCGCAGCATTTCCGCCGCCGCCCCGCGATCGCCGGCATTCAGCAGAGCCGCACTCCGCCGGACCAATTCGATCGCCTCCGGGTGATGTGGCATGAAGCGCTGAACCGGATTAGCGATAGTGCGATAGTAGCCCGAAGCGTAAGCGAGGAAGCGACTGACACTTACCATCGCTAACGCTTCGGGCTACTATATCGCAGCGTTTTTCAGATTTCCGGCGCACTGAATAATCCGGGCTAAGCCCGACTTGCTTATTGAACCTTCTTCAACGTCTTGATGCGATGGCGCTCGAAGTCGGTGTTGAAGGTGATTGTTACCGTGTCACTGGGTTGCAAGCTTTGCAGCTTGGCCATGAATTCTTTGTCTTTGTAATTCGCGCCGGCGGCATAGGCGTCGGGCAGGCCGTTTTTGGGTTTTACCTCGACCCAAAACTTGTTGTAGACCTTCACGACGGTGCCCGTCACGGTTCCCGATGCTCGGAGAACCTGCTTCTTGATGCTGACCAATCGTCGGGCGTCGCCTTCGGTCTTGTAGGTCAATTGCACGCGGCTGGCACTGAAAATCGATTTGAACGCATTCTGTAGATTCTTGTCGGCCGGATCGATGAGATATTTGACCGGCTCGTCTTCGCCATCGGCTTTGACGGTGATCGACTCGCCCCGCCCATCGATGTAGATTCCGGCAACCTTTCCGCCGGCGGCCGGCGCCTTATCGGCTGCCATTGCCGAGGCAAATTCGAGAATTCCAATCGCCAGAATTGCAAGCATTGCGGGCACAAACAATCTGGCGCGAAAACGTCGTGGTTCGTGCATTACCACTTCTCCTTTGCTTGCCTTTGCCTGATAGGGACGGTTTACTTCAACGATTCCAAAAAGCTCAATAGATCCGCGGCTTGCTCGGCCGACAGATCGCGCAGCAATTGGTCCGGCATCAGCGAACGGGTTTGTTTGATCAATTGTTCGACATCGGCGGCGGGGATGCGAACCAGTTTGTCGTCGACGTCGTGCAACACCACTTCGCGATCGGTCTTTGCCACCAAAATTCCCACATGCGATTTTCCGTCGCTGGTGCGAGCGAGATAGGGAATGTATTCGGGAAGGATTGTCTTCGAGGGTTCGAGCAGTTTTGCCAGCAACTGGGCCCGACTGTATTTCTTGCCGATGTGCGTCAGCTCCGGCCCGATCTTTCCACCCTGGTCGCCGATGCGGTGGCAATTCTTGCATTGCACGCCTGAGTTGCTGAAGAACAACGCCCGGCCGCGCTCGGCATCGCCCGCGACCGCCAAAAGCCGGCTGGAGTCGATCATGCTTCCCAACCGCGCGACGCGCTTTTCCGCGGGCACGAAGCGCTCGAACAAATCGCGGATTTGCGGATCGCCATTCGCATAAGCCATGCTCACCATTTGCTCGCGCAGCGCAGGCGGCAATGGCCGAACGTCGATTTCGTGCGATAGCAGTAGCGCGCTCGAGGTGGATGAGAGCAAGCGCTGAATCATTTCGACACGCCGTTTCGCTCGCGCGACGACTTGAACCTTCGCTTCGCGGTCGAGCTGCTCGGCAGCAAGTTTTCGGTCGGATTCGCTCGGGTTGTCGCGATCGTTTTGCTTGGCGATATCGCGGGACCGCAGCGCAAGATCGCGTGGGCGGTTTTGCCGCTCTCGGGCCAATGCCGTGGATTCGTCCAACTTGCGCAATTGTTCGATGGCGAAAGTGTCGTCGGGGCGAACCGGCAATTGCCGAATCCAATCGCGCAGCAATTCGATGCCGGCGACATCGACCAATTCCGAGCCGATGTGCGGCATCCGGCCGTGCCCCATCTTCGATGTGCGATAAAATAGCACCGAGCGGTAAGGGTCGCCGCCGGCAACGATCTGCGCGTCTTTGATTCCGAAGGAGCCTTGTTTCGGCTGGGCCCCGAGCAGCTTCGTCGAGGCGATCGGAAAATTGGCTCGCAGCTCGATGTCGGCCGTGCCGCCGGCGCCGAACTGGTGGCAATGCGAGCAATTCACGTGCAGATACGATCGGGCCCGGCGATCCAAATCGGCCGACCGGTCGTACGGATTGACCAACTCGACAGGGGGCAGTTTGTCGGGATCGGGAAATTCTTCCGACGGGTCGGCGGCCCACCGGATGATGCCCATCTTTTCCAGCCGGCTCAGTTGATCGTGGGCGGCCAATTGCGGCGGTGTGAACGCCAATTGATATCGGACCCACGGATTGTGGCACATCAGGCATTCGTTGCGGCTGGGATAGTGCCACGTCTGGATGCGCTTGCCGCCGGGCGCATGGGGATCGGCGACCGCGAGCTTGCGGTCTTCGCCGGACGCGGCCACCAAAGTGGCGTCGGTCTCGGCGTCGTTCCAGCGGTAGCTATAGCCGCGCCAATCGCGGCCATTGAAGTGCAGCAATTGCGTTTCCAGCCGCCGCCGCGACGCCGGGTTGCCGCTTTCCATTTCCATCGAAAAAGTTTTTACGAGCAGTCCGTCCTTCGGGAACGCTTCCTGCTGGCTGAACATCGAGCCGGGGACGTCGACCGGTTCGCGATGCACCTCGACGCTCGACAGCCCCGGCAGTGCGATAAACCGTTCGGCCGTCGCATGGTCGGCCCATTGCTCGGCGACGATCGAAAACGGCACGACGCCGGGCGCGAGCCGACGGAAAACGCCGCGAGCCGACGGCGGAGCCCCCCGCCGATCGGTTTCCGCCGGCTCGAACAATCCAGTTTGGCTAAGCCGTGTGGGAAATGCGGCGTGCGTGTCGCGCTCGGGATTGGGCTGAAGTTCGTGGATCGTTCCCAAATCGTAGTCGAGGATGCACAGTTCGCCATCATGGGCTTCGCCGAATGCAACGATCCGCGGTCCTCCCTCGACGAGCTCGCGATGCGAGACCGGTTTGTCGCCATCGAACCGTGTGCCCCACATGCGGCGCGTTTCCCAGTCGCCACAGATATAGCTGCCCACCAGTTCCTTGAGCCGCTTACCGCGATACACATAGCCGCCGATGATGCAGCACGCGTCGGTGTGCGGGAAAGCGAGATTTGGAGCCAGGATCGGCGTCGGGCCACACTTATGGTCGGGATAGACGGGCTGGGGGCCCTCCACGATGCTCCAGCCGTAGTTGCCTCCCTTTTTTATCCGGTCGATCGATTCCCACAATTCCCAGCCGACATCGCCGGCCCACAGTTCGCCCGTTTGGCGGTCGAAGCTCATCCGCCAGGGATTTCGCAAGCCATAGGCCCACACTTCGCCCCGGGCGCCGGGGGTGTCGACAAACGGGTTGTCGGCCGGAATCGTGTAGGGCCGATTGCCCGATGGATGATCGACGTCGATCCGCAGAATCGAGGAAAGCAGATCGCTGATGTCTTGGCCGGTGTTGTGGGGGTCGGGCGGATTCGGGAATCCGCCGTCGCCGCTGGAAATGTAGAGAAAACCATCGGGCCCGAATTTCAACGATCCGCCGTTATGCCCTCCGCCCAGCCAGGTGATGATGATCTTCTCGCTGGCCGGATCGACGCGCGGCGGGTCGATCCCTGTCACTCGGAATCGCGAGACGCGCGTGCCGTCGGGCAATTGCGTGTTGCCGGGCTTGCCGTACACGTTGTAGCAGACATAACAATAATGGTTTTCGGCGAACTTCGGATCGAACGCCAAGCCATACGTGTCGCCCAGCACGACGCTCGGCGGCAGCATTTGGCTCTGTTTCTGGATGTCGAGAAACAGGTCGGCTTTCGCGCAATCCTGGCTGTTTGGGAACGAAAAGATTTCGCCGCCTTGTTCGACGACGAACCACCGGTCGCTCCCGGGCGCGACGACCATTTCCAACGGATGCGTAAAGGCCAGCTTGGGAAATATGCGCGGGGTGACATACGGCGGCGGCGGCTCGGGCGCACCGGTGACGTGCGATGTTGTCCACGCCACGCGCGGCGAAACCGGCTCCGCGGCGTGCGACGGGGATTCAGCCGCCGCAGCGTTCGCCGAGAATCGGAATGCCGCAGGCCGATGAACGAAAACGAACGTCGCTGGGCAGGCCAGCCAAACAACGCCGATCACGATTGCCGCTCGCAAGATAGATTGCTTCATGACGAGGATTTCGCGCGAACGAATCAGCCGTAAGTGGGAGGAGAAAAGAAGCCCCGCCGGGTTCATCGCAGTATCCGCTACGCGGGTAGCCAATTCAAGCCGCGGCCGGTCCCATGGAAGCGCTCCAAGCGAATGGGTGTCGGCCTGAAATACCGCAAGTTACAATCGAACCAGAATGGTTGAACAACGAGAAATTCCTTGCGAGATGCGCGACGAATGACACTGGAATTAACACGGCGCGATTTTCTGCGCGTTGCCGGAGGTGCCGCGGCGGCAATTTCCGTCGGCCGGTCCGGCGCAGCCGTTGCCGCGCAATCGGAGGCGCTGCGAGCCCATCCGCTGCCGCCGCTGGCGGTGTTCGGCAAAGTTTATCAAGAACTGAAACTGGACTTCGAGCCATCGGCTCGCGTCACGGCCGCGGCCGGGCTCGACGGCGTCGATTGCGCCGTGCGGAAAAAAGGTGAAATCGTTCCCGAGCGCGCCGCTGAGGATATGCCGCGCTACGCCGCGGCGCTCGGCAAGCATGGCCTGCGGATGCTGCTGATGACGACCGACATCCTCGGCGCCCATTCGCCCTATGCGGAGGAGATTCTCGCCGCGGGCCATAAACTCGGCATCCGCTATTATCGGCTCGGCTATTGGTCGCATCGGCCAGAGCAGCCGGCGCGAACGCTTGTGGCAGAAATTCAGGCGAGCTTGAAAGACTTGGCGGCGATAAATCGGCAAACCGGTATGGGCGCTTTGTTTCAAAACCATTCCTCGCCCGGCAGTCGGCTGAATGCTCCTGCCGGCGGCGATTTGGACGAGCTGTACGACATCGTCAAGGATTTCGATCCGAGCCAGATTGCCGTCGCTTTCGATCTGGGACATGCGATCATCACGCATGGCGACGGGTGGCGCGAGCGATTCGAAAGGCTCAAGAACCACATTCGCGTCGTGTACGTCAAGGACGTGCGCCGCCCGGCGAAGTTCGTGCCGTTCGGCGATGGCGAGTTTTCGCACACCGATTTCTTTGCGTTGCTAAAGAAGATCGACTACGATGCGCCGATGTCGATCCACATCGAATACGATTGGGCGCCGGACGGCAAAAAAACCGAAGCGGCGATGATCGAAACCCTCCAGCGCAGTCGCCGCGCCGTCGCCGATTGGTGGCAACATGCAACGTAGCAGGCACTCCGTGTGTCGCCCGCGCGCCGAATTCGCGCTGCACGCCGATGAATTGCTTCGCCGTCCGCCCCCGCCATCCTCGCTAACGCTTCGGGCTAGTGTGCTAAACCGAAGTGTGAACGAGGGAAGCACTAGCCCGAAGTGTTAGCGAGGAACACACTAGCCCGAAGCGTTAGGGAGGGACGACCTCAGCGCGAGCGTATTTTTCGTGCCGACCCGAATGGAACCTCATGCCGCCGCCCGTCGAGCCAACTGCCGTCGAAATTGCACCGCCGCTTGTTAGGCGGCAAGGGCTCTCCGTCGCCCAATGGCTTGTCTTAATCACGGCCATCCTGGGCTGGATGTTCGACGGTGTCGAGATGGGACTCTTTTCGGGCGTTGCCCGGCCGGCCTTGCAAGATCTGCTCGGCCGCTCGGTCGCGGAGGCCGACATCGGGCAATGGATTTCGTATCTCATGGCCGCTTTCTTGCTGGGCGCGGCCTGCGGCGGATTGCTGTTCGGTTGGCTTGGCGACCGGATCGGGCGTGTGCGCGCGATGGCGTTGAGCATCATCGGCTATTCGGTATTTACCGGAGCGGCCTATTTCGCCACGGCGCCGGTGCAACTTGGCGTGCTGCGGTTTCTGGCGGCGCTGGGGATGGGGGGCGAATGGGCGTTGGGCGTGGCGCTGGTGATCGAATGTTGGCCCGACCGGTTGCGGCCGCTGTTGGCCGGCGTGATCGGCGCCGCGGGAAATCTGGGCTACTTCATCATCGGCATGCTGCTCAAGACGTTTCCGGTAACGCCCGAGCATTGGCGCTGGACGATGCTGGCCTGCACGGCGCCGGCCCTGTTGGCGCTTTTGATTCTGGCGTTTATTCCCGAATCGCCGCGGTGGCGGCAAGCCGTGCGGCTCTCCAAAACGCATCCGCTGCGCGAGATTTTCACCACGCGGCTAATTCGGTCCACGCTATTGGCAATCGGATTGGCGTCGGTCGCGCTGATCGGAACCTGGGGCTGCGTGCAGGCGTTTCTTCCCTCGTGGGCCGATCAAATCGCGAATCAAGCGACTCCGCCCGATCCGTTTGCCAAAGGGTCGACGCTCGTGGCGATTTCGATCGGGGCCATCTTGGGAAGTTTTTTGGGACCGCTGCTGGGCGGGAAGTTCGGCCGGCGGATCGTTTATTTCAGTCTGTGCCTCGCGTCGCTCGTGATTTGCCAATTCGTGTTTCGCGGATTGAGCCGCTACGACGACCTGTTTCTGCTGGCTGCGGGCGTGGCGGGATTTTTCACCGCTTCATTCTACGGTTGGCTGCCACTCTACTTGCCGGAGTTGTTTCCCACCCGCGTGCGCGCGACCGGCCAAGGATTGAGCTACAACTTCGGCCGAATTTTCGCCGCCTGCGCCGTGCTCGAAACCGGCCGCTTGATGAGCCTATTTCACGACAGTTACCCCCGCGCCTGCACCACGATCAGCATGGTCTACGTCGTCGGCATGGTGCTGATCTGGTTCTGCCCGGAGACCAAAGGAAAACCGTTGCCGGAATAGGCGGTGAGGCTTGAGGCTGTGAGGCTTTGAGGCGGACGCGAAGCGTCTGCTGTGCCTTCGTCCTCAAAGTCTCAAAGCCTCGCAGCCTCACAGCCTCACAGCCTTTCCCCCCATGCGCCCAACCGACATCCGCCTCTGCAACGTTTCGTCGAGCACGCAGTATTTCAAATACCGCGCGCCGATGAAATTCGGCGGCCGCGAGGTGACGGACGTCGTCGTGCTCGATGTCGCGGTGACGGTCGAGACGCGCGATGGTCGGCGCGGGCGAGGCTGCGGGTCGATGACGATGGGCAATAGCTGGGCCTGGCCGACGCGCAATATCGCGCCCGAGCAAACGCTGGCCGCGATGGTCGATCTCGGCCGCCGCATGGTGAGCATGGCCGGGGAATATCGTGGCATCGACCATCCGCTGGCAATCGTCGCTGATCTAGACGACTCGCTCCAGTCGGAAGCCGATGCCGTCGTTCGGGCGGCTGCCCTCAGCGAAGCGATGCCGCGGCTGGCGCAACTCGTGGCGGCCAGCCCGTTGGATGCGGCCATTCATGATGCATTCGGCAAGGCGCTCGGGCAGAACTCGTACAACTTGCTGGGCCCCGAGTTTGTATCCAGCGATCTCGCCAACTATCTGACGCCTGAATTTGCCGGCGAATTTCTCGATCGCTACACATTGCGCCGCCCGAAGCCGCGGATGCCACTTTATCACTTGGTTGGAGCGCTCGACCCGCTGACCGATGCCGACATCGCCGCGCGCATCAATGACGGCCTGCCGGAAACGCTTCCCGAGTGGATTGCCGCCGACGGGCTGACGCATCTGAAAATCAAGCTCAACGGCGACGATCTGGCGTGGGATGTGGATCGCATGCTGTCGATCGAGCGCGTCGCGGCCGAGGCGCAACAGATTCGCGGTTGCCGTGAATGGTGCTACTCGGCCGATTTCAACGAGCAATGCGCCAATGTCGAATATCTGCTCGATTTTTTGGCCCGCATCAAAGAGCGTTCGCCGCAAGCGCTGGCGCGGATTCAATATGTCGAGCAGCCGACGAAGCGCGATCTGCGGGCAAATTCCGGCAACCGCATGCATCGCGCCGCGGCCATCAAGCCGGTCGTGATCGACGAATCGCTGATCGACTTGGAAAGCCTGCTGCGGAGTCGGGAGCTCGGCTATTCGGGCGTTGCGCTCAAGGCCTGCAAAGGACACAGCGGAGCGCTGCTGATGGGCGCAGCGGCGCAAAAATATGGCATGTTTCTGTGCGTGCAGGATCTGACGTGCCCCGGCGCTTCGTTCCTGCATTCGGCGACGCTTTCGGCCCGAATCCCGGGCGTGGCCGCGATCGAAGGCAATGCGCGGCAATACTGCCCGGCCGGCAATCGCGGTTGGGCGGAGCGACTCCCCACGATGTTCAACATCACCGATGGCATGCTGGGAACCGACGTGCTCGACGGCCCCGGCCTGGGTTTTTGATACAGGAGTTCTCGCGATGAAGTTTTTGAGCGGTCTGGCTGCTGGAGCGATTTTTTGCTTTGGCGCGGTCGGCTTTAGCGCCCAGGAGCGGGGCTTCGAATTGCATCTGCGCAGCCGCGACGCCGGCGGCAGCAAGGTTTCGGAGACCGTCGAAAGACTCGATCCCGCGAAGACCGGGATCGTGATCGTCGACATGTGGAACTATCACCATTGCATGACGGCCGAGCAGCGCGTCGGAGCGATGGTGCCACGGATGAATCGAGCCCTTGAAGGGGCTCGGAAGTTCGGCATGAAAGTGATTTGGGCCCCGACCGATGTGGCCGATCTGTACGTCGGCACTCCGCAGCGCGAGCGGGCAATGGCCGTCGCCGAGCGGGCGTTGCCGAAAATCCGCTCGCTCCCCTGGTGTGGAACGTTGGCGGGCCAGTGTCTCTGTGGGCCGGGCTTCGCCTGTCCGACCGATTATGGCTGGGATGGAATGCACCCCGATCTGATCATCGCGCCGCAAGATTACATTGTCGGCCGCGATGCAGCCGGCATGTATTCCCTGTGCGAAAAGCTCGGCCTGACGCAGTTGATCTACATGGGCGTGCACACCAATTTTTGCGTGCTCGGCAAGGGACCGGCGATCAAGAATATGTACGACGCCGGGTTGCGATGTTTCATTGCCCGCGATCTGACCGACGCGCTGACGGAATATGATCCTGCAAAGGGATTCACTCCCGACACGGGGACGGCCCGAGTGGTGCGCGATCTGGAGCGCAGCGATATTCCGTCGATCAACATGGGCGAAGAAATGAAGCATGCCGGCGTTTGGGATGCGGCTTGGATCACCGAACCGGTGCGAATCACCCCATGGGGCACGGCCGCTCGACCGTATCAATTCCGGGATCGGCCGGTGACGGTGTCGCTTACGGCGCCGTGGCTCGAAGGGGCAGAAATTCATTACACGCTTGACGGTTCGGCGCCGACTGCCGCATCGCCGCGCTATGAGCACGCGATCTCGCTCAACGAAACGACGACGCTCCGCTGCGCTGCATTTCGCGGCGGCGCGTGCGCAAGCATTCCGACGAGCGGATTCTTTTGCAAACTGCCCTCGCAGCCGCCACAACCCGAGCTGGCGATCGCCAAGCTAAAGAGTCTGGAGCCGAAATCGGGCCCCAATCCGCTGAGCTGGCCGGTGCGGATCGGGCAGGCTCAGGACGGCGCCCGACTCAGCATCCGCGGCAGGGAATATTCAGCGGGGTGCAGCGGCCGAGCTCCGTCTGGAATCCGCTGGAAGTTGGAGCCGCGCTACGATCGGTTCGTGGCCTTGGCGGGGGTCGACGACGCCGTGTTCCGCATGCGCGACCACGCCTTTTTTCTCGGCCGCTATTGCAGCGTGGTATTTGAGGTATATATCGACGGCCAGCTTGCGGCGAAAAGCCCTGCGATGCGGCTATCGCAAGAACCCTGGCCGTTCGACGTTAAAATCCCGCCGGGAAGCACGGAGATTCACATCGTGGCGACGACACCCGGAACTCCGAATCCGTATTCGGTCGGCGACTGGGTCGATGCCGGATTCGTCCTCAAGCACTCCGCGGATAAAAAGTAGCGGTTCACCGCGCCCAACGATCTAGATCGTCCACGGCCCGCGCATTGGTCGCGTTAGCATCGCGTTGGCGTCGTCGTCGTTGGTGAAGCGTTCGGCCGCCGGGTCCCACTGGAAGACCTTCTGCTTGCCGAGCCGCACCGCGATATTGCCCAAATGGCAAACGCTGGCGCTGCGGTGGCCGATCTCGACGTGGGCCACGGGATCCTTTCGGCTGCGGACGCAATCCAAAAAATTCCGCACATGCGCGTCGACCGCGAATTGCTGCACATCTTTCGGCTCGACGTAGTCGGCTTTCAGCGCGGCGGGCTCGGTGAACAGTCCGGCGTAGCCGGTTTGCACCACTCCCTCCGTGCCTTCGAAGCGGGCGCCGACTTGCGATTTGTCGGTCTGGCAAACCACCTCGACGCCGTCGGCATACCGCAGGCGGAACTTGGTCTCGAGCGCCGTGTTGAACAGGCTTCCGGCCGGCAAGAATTTCGCTTCGATCAATTCCACTTCGGTCGGTCCGGTGTTGTCGGCGCCCAGAGCCCATTGGGCCATGTCGTTCGAATGAGCGCCGAAATTCGTCACCTGCCCGCCCGAATAATCGTAATTGAAGCGGAATCGATACAAGCAGCGATCCTGGTGAAAGGGAGCGTCGGGCGCCGGGCCAAGCCACGTCGCGTAGTCGAAGCCCTCGGGCACGGGCATCGGTTTCCACCCAGGGCCGGGCCCGATTTTGTTGTTGAACCCGACGAACGTGGTGATCCGCTTCAGCTTGCCGATCCGTCCGCTGCGCACCAGCTCGATGGCATGGATGGTGCGCGGATTCGAGCGTTCGTGGCTGCCGGTTTGCAGAACCCGTTTGTGCTGCCGGACCGCATCGACCATCGCCCGGCCTTGGGCGATGGTGAGCGACATCGGCTTCTCGCAATACACGTCTTTCCCCGCTTTGCAGGCCGCGATGCTCATCAGGGCATGCCAATGGTCGGGCACGACGACAGCCACGGCGTCGATGTCGTTGCGGGCCAGCACGTCGCGAAAGTCGGTGAGCATCGCGCAGCCGTCGAATTTGCCGGAGCGCGTTTGCTTGCCGTAAAAATCTTCGACCAATTTTCGGGCCGGCTCGCGGCCGAGAAACTGCTTTTCGTCGCGATAGCCAAAGCTCGCTCGATTCACGTCGCACACAGCCACGATCTGCGCCGAATCTTGATTCAACAGCGTCTTGAGGATTTCGAACCCACGATTGCCGGTGCCGATGACGCCGACGGCAATGCGATTGCTTGGAGCGGTCGCGCCGAAAACTCGCGATGGCACGACATAGGGAGCCGCTAGCGCGGCGGTTGCCGCAGCAGCAGCGCCGCCCGCCGCGGATTTAAGTATTTGCCGGCGATTGGGCCGCAGGCCGTGGGATTCTTTCTGGTAGCGCACGTCAGCATCTCCGGTCTTCTGTTCCTTCGCGGAAACTGTGGTGGCGTTGGGAACCAATTTCGGCGTTTACTGCCGCCCCCCTCGCTAACACTTCGGGCTAATGTCCAGCGACCACTAGCCCGAAGCCTAAAGCGAGGGAGCGTCGCAATACCGCGCTGATTTGTCGTGCAGCCTGTAAGGCACCTATTGTAACGCGGGCTCGCCGCGGTGTGGTGCATTCCGCGCCCGCTTGTTAGATTTTCTCCCATGTTCAAGCTCGAATTATTGCAGCGAATTTTTACGCTCGCCTACGACCCCGACGCGACGTTGTGCACGTTTATGGCTCGCGCGCAGATGCAAAGCGACGCCAGTGCCGACGTGACCGCCGCGGTGCTCGACGCCCGCGAAAGCTCACGACGGTTCGGAGTGCCGCTGGCCCGGCGGGGCATTCAGCCGGTGTTCCTGCGAATCACGAATCGCTCGGAGCGACCCTTGCGGCTCTACTTGCTGGCGATCAACCCGAATTATTTCACGCCGCTGGAAGCCGCCGCGGCCAATCATTTTTCGATCGTCAAACGGCTCACCGCTTTCGGATTGCTGGGATTCATCGTGCTGCCGGTGCTGGCGCTGTTCATTCCATTCAAGCTTTATGCCGCTTGGCGCGCGAACCGGCGAATGGATGCACTGTTTCAGGCGTCGGCATTTCGATTGCGGCCGATTCCGCCGGGCTCTGCCGTCGAAGGATTTGTGTTCACGCCGTTCGATGCCGGCACGAAAGTGTTGCGGATTTGCCTCCATTCCGCAGGCAATTCATTGGCCCATGCAATCGCCTCGGGCGCGCCGGCAACGGTCGCCGGAGGCTCGACTGCTCAAGTGCCGGCGGCCGCTTCTGCGGACTCAACGGCAACGATTGCCGACGACGCCGAGATCGGAGTGCCGACGGACCAGCTCATCAGCGATTTCACGTTCGCAATCACCGTGCCCGGGATCAAGGTCGACCACGTGCATCGGGATTTTGGCGAGATCTGTCCGGCCGATTCGATCGAGCCATGCGATGTGTCGACGTTGGCGGATCGGCTGCAAAAGATGCCACCGACGACGACCAATCATTTGGGCACGCGGCGCGGCGACCCGGTGAATCTGGTCGTGATCGGCGAATTCGAAACGATTCTGACCGCCTTCGCGCCGCGTTGGGACGAAAGCGAAACGATCACATTAGCGACATGTTGGAAGACGGCTTGCGCGTTTCTGTTGGGGTCGCAATATCGCTATTCGCCCGTCAGCCCGCTCTATTTATTCGGCCGCAGCCAGGATGTCGCCTTGCAGCGGATCCGGCACACGATCAATGATCGGCTCCATTTGCGGCTGTGGCTTTCGCCGCTGCGCTTCGAGGGCCTGCCGGTGTGGGTCGGGCAGATCAGCCGCGACATCGGCGTGCGGTTCACGCCCCGAACGTGGAACCTGACGACGCATCGGATCAATCCGGATGTCGACGAATCGCGCGACTACGTGGTGGAAGATTTGCTAGCGGCGGAGCATGTGCAAGCCGTGGCCTATGTTGAAGGCGTCGGGCCGTGCGAACCTGCCGCCCCGCGCAAGAATCTCTGCGGCGACGATTACTACACCGACGGCAAACGTGCCGTCGTCTTAATTTCAGAATCGCGAGCCAAACCGCGCGTCGTCTTGTGGGGATAGAATCGCTGCATTGAGGGCCAGTTTTTGTGTGGCACTGGCCAGCGCAGTCCTGCCAGTGCGCCCTGCCAGTTGACGTAAGGCTCGGACATGTGCGACGCGAGAATGCTTGGCAAACGGCGGCATTGGGCGGAGAGTTGCCGCGTCTTGCGACGCTCACACTGGCCGACTTCGCTGGCCAGTGGCACCCGGCTCAAGTTGGCATACGGTTCAAGTTGGCACCCGGCTCAAGTTGGCATACGGTTCAAGTTAGCATACGGTTCAAGTTGGAGTTGCGTGCTAGAACTGCGGCAAGTGGACTGCTTGCAACTAGTTTCACGGGGCTCGACGCCATAGGATGGTAGCGGCACAGCCAGGGGTTCAGTTTTTCGCGTTCTTCGACCCGGCACTTGCAGCGGTTGCAATGCAACGTCGGCTCGGCCGAAAAATAACTTCTCCACAGACCCTCTCCCCTCGCGGGAGAGGGCAGGGTGAGGGGTTCGGAGAGCGGAAGTTATTTTTCGGCCGAGCCTTATTCGTATCCCGGCGCGTCCCTATGGAGTGGAGATAGCCCATGCGCCGCAGTGGCAAGATCAAAAAGCTTGTGGGCTCTGCCGGTGCAATCTGGATCGCGCTGGCCATCATTGCGCTCGCGGCAATGCCAGCGGACGGGCAGATTCTCGGCGGTCGCGCCAGCGGCGGCCGGCTTGGCGCGCGATTGGCCGAGCGGCTTCGCCAGCCCAATGGCGAAACCATCGCCGTCGCGGGAACTCCGTTCGGCGTCGGCCGCCTGACAGTGCAATTGCCGCCCGACACGGCGGCGCCCAATGGCGGCTCGCTGCTGGATGGACCGCCGTTGACGTTGACCGAAGCGAACGGCCGCGTGTTCTATTCCGCGGCGGTCGACACGCCGGTGCGGTCCGCGATTCGCGAACTGCTCGCCCGGCCGCGGCCCGTAACCGTGTATTTTCTTTTCACCGGCGAAGAGCCGCTCGATCTGACGCTGTTCGGCCCGGCCGGTGTAGCCCAGCGGATGCAGGTCCAGCCGGATCCGCAATTGCGCCAGCAGCTTTTGGCTGAGTGGTGGAAACAATACACGACCGCCATCCGCCGTCCGAATCGCAGCGACGACTATCCGCATCTTGCCGATGCGTATCTGACTTCGATGCTCGCGAATCGATTGTCGCTGCCGCGCGTCGAATGGCCGCGCGGTTGGCTTGCCGAAAAACTCCCCGACCCAAACCAGTCGCTCGGCCTGGTGTTGGGCACCGAATCGGGGCGGCTTGCGGTCGAGCTCGACTCGATGCGCCCGCCGGACGAGACACTCGCTACCGAACCGCTCGAGCCGCTCCCGGAGCCGGTGTCGATCGAGGCGGCGCCGATGGCCGAGCTGATCGGCGACGTGCAAATCGAACCGCTCGCGATGCACGTGCCGGAGGAATGTCTGTATGTTCGCTTCGCGGGCTTCCCGAATTATCAATGGTTCCGCTCGACGCTCGACGAACGCGGAGGCGATCTGCGCAATCTGATTTCGCTTCGCGGCGTCGATTACGGTCTGAACGCACGGCTCGAACGGCAACTTTCGCTAAAAGAATCGGCACTGTCGCAACTGCTCGGTCCGACCGTGATTGCCGACATGGCGATCATCGGCGACGATCCGTTCCTGCGCGAAGGGGCCGCGATCGGAATGTTGTTTCAAGCCAGGGCAAACCTGCTGTTGGCCAACGATATCCGCAACAATCGCGCGCAAACGCTGGCCGCGAATCCCGACGCCAGGGAGACACATCTGGCGATTGCCGGCCACGATGTCTCGTTTCTTTCAACGCCTGACAATCGCGTGCGATCGTTCTATGCGGTGGACGGCGATTTTCATTTGGTGACCACGTCGCGACGAATCGTCGAACGGTTTTATGAAGCCGGCGCCGGTGAGCGGCCGCTGGGCAAGGCGAACGACTTTCGGCATGCCCGCGCCGATCGCAAGCCGAGCGAGTCGGATTCGGTCTTTGCGTATCTTTCCGAAGCATTTTTCCGCCAATTGGCCAGCCCGCATTATCAACTCGAAATGATGCGCCGGCTGCGTTCGGTGACCGATATTGAACTAGTGGAAATGGCCCGGTTGGCTGCGAAGAACGAACGCAAACCGGCCGCGACGATCCAGCAATTGATTTCCGGCGGGTATTTATCGCGGCGAATCGTTTCGCTGGCCCATCGGCCCGACGGCAGCCAATTGATTTTCCACGGCGATGGCATCGTGACCGATTCGGTTCGCGGCGCTCACGGCACATTCTTGCCGATTCCGGACACCGAAGTCCGGCAAGCGACCTCGGCCGAAGTGGTCGCGTATCGCCGGTTTGCAGACTTGGTTGCCAATGGAGCGACCGGCCCGATCGGACCGACGGAGGTTGCCGTTCAGCGAGCGCCGTTGCCCGAGGCGGGGCGCGAGCGAGTGACGCTCGATATCCGCATGATGCCGCTCGAGAAGAATGCCGATAAGTTCGTTCGGCCGGCGCTCGGCCCGGCCAGTCGGCAGCGCATCGCACCGCTGCCGGCCGACATCGTGGCTCTGGAGATTTCCACGAGCGGCAACGGGCTCTTAAAATCGCTATTTCCCGGTGGCGGCAGCGGGTCGCCCACGCACCTGTTTGCCGGCATTCTCGATGCCGAGGCGCCGGCTGGTGCAGCGATTCCTGGCATCGCGATACGCGGTGCTGCGGTGCCTGGTGCTGCGGCGACTGGCGCTGCGGTGCAAACTCCCGCGATCGCCGGAATTCCGCTGCAAGGAATCCTCGGCCAAGGATCGCCAGCCGGAGGTTTGCTCGGGCAAGTGCTGCCGGGGCTGAATGCGATCGAGGCGCTCCGATGGTACGTCGGTGGATGGCCGTCGCCGGGGCCGCTTGCGAATTTCGGCATCGGCGGCTCGAATGTTCAAATCGACGCCGCGGGATATGGCTACGGCGGCAACTTCTGGCAGCGACAGATCGCGACCGCCGCGGGCCCGATCACCGTTGCGTCGATGAAACGCGATGTCCTGGCGGAGGTCGCCGGAAGCCTGAATGTCGCCGAAGTCGAGCAACCGGCACAAATCTGGCTACATTCGGACGATGTCAGCGGTTCGAAGATCGCTGGGCTGGCCAACCAGATTCTCTATTTGCGAGCGCGTGGCGTGAGCCGCGGCAATGCGCGGTTCTTGCACCGGCTGACGACGCAACTCGGCGTCGATTCCAACGACGCGTTGAACACGGCCGAGCGGCTGTTGGATGCCCGACTGGTTTCGCCGATTGGCGGCCGGTATGAATTGCAAACCCATGCCGGCGAATTTCCCACTTGGACGACCGTCGGCCAATCCGAGGCAGGCGGCGGAGTTTTGCCCAGCGCGCCGCCCGATTTTCAGTCGCCGCCGCTCGATTGGTTCCGCGGCGTCGATCTCTACGGGGGGAGCAACGCAACCGGCCTTTGGGCCCACGCCGCGCTCGCGATGCAGCGACCGGGCACGGCAGCGGTGTCCAATCGGGCCATTCCAGCACAACCTTCACCAGCCGCGCCGCCTGCCGAGTCCGTCGTCGCGCCCAGGGCGAAACCGAAAGCCGAAATCGTGCCGCCACCGCCGATTCCGAGTCCCCCCGAACCCGGACCGAAATAGCAATTGTCCTGCCGAGCGAAGGAGCATGCTAAACAGTGACGGTAGAAAGGGTTTTAACCGGTACGGACCGCATCCGGCGATTGGGCTTTAGCAAAAAAGTTTGACCCCGCCGCCACGCACCGCTAGATTATGATTGTGTTATAAGCGGCGGTGATTTCCGCGAGGATCCTCCCATGGGCCTGACCTATTTCAAGCGGTTGCGAATGGAGATCGACCTGACCGGTCGATCGCTCGCAGCGGTTCGGCCTGCCGAGGGGTATCAGTTCGTCGCGTGGGACGAGTCACTGTTGGAGACCCACGCGGAAACGAAGTACCTCAGTTTTCGCAGCGAGATCGACGCCAATGTATTCCCCTGTTTGGGGGAATATCCAGGCTGTGTGCGGTTGATGCATGAAATTCGCCAGAAGCCGGGGTTCCTGCCCGAGGCGACGTGGCTGGTCGCCCGCCGCGGCTCGAATGGCGACGACGAATTTTGCGGCACGATCCAGGGCATCATCGATCGCAATGGAATGGGAGCCGTGCAGAATTTGGGCGTCGTGCCCGATCACCGCGGTCACGGGTTGGGCGAGGCTTTGATGATCCAGGCGCTCGACGGGTTTCAACAGGTCGGGCTGGAACGGGTGTTTTTGGAAGTCACTTGTCAAAACGAGGCTGCGATTCGCCTCTACCGCCGGCTGGGCTTTCACAAGGCCCGCACCATCTACAAAGTCGTCGAGGTTGCGTACTCGTAGAGCAACGGTTAGGCTCATTTCTTAACTCCGCCCAGGCGCGTTGGCATTTTGGCTTTGCCCCCAGCCCGGCCGTGGCCGCTCGCGGTGTGGCGCCTGCTGCCGCGCTCTTGTGGATTGGCAGTGAGCATGAAGGATGAGCGACGACGATATCAATCCCTACGCTTTTCTGACGAGCGACTCGGTGCCGCCGTCCCCCACGCACGAGGCGACCGGCGAAGCGTGGCGCGATGGCGATCTGCTCGTCTGCCGGCGCGTGAAGCCAATCGACGACACGGGCATGAATCGGCCCTCGCAGTCATCGGCGCGGCTGAAAGCTGCGAAGCTTCCCGACCGCTACGTGCGATGCAATGCTGCCGCGGACGGCAACTCGATTGCGCGGGTGCTGCATTGGCATCACCCAATGATCTATTCGTTTCTCTTGCTCACTCCCATCGTTTATCTCCGCGTCGCCCAGGTATGGGCCGAGCATGCGGCGGTGCGGATCGGATTATGCAAGCGGCACTCCACCTTCCACCAATTGCTGCCGGCTGCGGGCTTCGTCCTGATCGTTGGCGGTATCGTTGGACTCGTGGCTTGCGCCAAGGTTCCCCGACCCTGCATCCTGGCGTGGGCGATCGGGAGCGTCGTTGTGACATTTGTTGGCGGTTTGTTTGTTGCGTGGGCGGACCGCATCGTGGCAATCAAGCGACTCAACCGCAACTACGTTTGGCTAAAAGGGGCCGCGAAAGACTATCTCGACGAGCTACCCGAGTTTCCGGTCGAGGATTAGGTGGCGGAAACCGCATGGAATGCATTGATCTGGACCAAGTTCGCCCTGTTCCAACCGGATTATCGTGAAGCAAACGATTGAAACTCATGTGTTCGCCAACGGATTGGTGTTGGCCGCCGAGCCGATGGTCTCGCTGGAATCGGCAGCGTTCACGTTCCTGATTCCGTCGGGCTGCATCTACGATCCGCATCGGCGGAGCGGGCTGGCCGCGTTGTCGTGCGAAATGGCGCTTCGCGGGGCGGGAGAGCGCGATAGCCGGCGGTTGATCGAAGACTTGGAAAACCTCGGCGTGCAGCGCGGCGAATCGGTCGGCTCGGTGCACACCGGCTTTAGCGGGGCGACGCTGGCCAAGAATCTTCCGCCGGCGCTGGCCATCTATGCCGACATGCTTCGCCGGGCTCACCTGCCCGAAGAACAATTGGATGCCGGGC
Organism: Pirellulales bacterium; assembly: GCA_036267355.1. Lineage (NCBI taxonomy): Bacteria > Pseudomonadati > Planctomycetota > Planctomycetia > Pirellulales > Pirellulales bacterium. Next base: position 74,278 of record DATAWG010000073.1, read on the forward strand.
GGCAAGTGGTGATCCAAGAGCTGCGGGCGATCGAAGACGAGCCGAGCCACAAGGTGATGCTCGAGCTGAAGCGACGGCATTATCCCGATCCCTGGGGCCAGCCGAGCGAAGGGGATATGGAATCGCTCGAAGCGATCGCGATCGACGACGTCCGCCGGCACTACCGGCAGCTTTTTCGGCCGAACGGCACGATCATCGGCGTGGCCGGCAAAATCGATTGGCGACAGTTGGTCGACCAAGTCGGCGAGTTGCTTGGCGATTGGGAGCCGCAGGAAACGGCTGAGCCGCCCGAGGGGGCCCGGGGGCCGAAGCTCGACCAATTGCACCACGAATCGAACCAAACACAGATCGGCATCGCCTATCCTAGCGTGCCCTATCGGCACCCGGATTATTTCCAGGCGTCGGGGGCCGTCGGCGTGCTCAGCGGCGGGATGAGCTCGCGGCTGTTTACCGAAGTCCGGGAAAAACGCGGGCTGTGCTACACCGTCTATGCATCGTACCACACACATCGCGATCGCGCTTGCGTGCTCTGCTATGCCGGCACCACCGCTCCGCGGGCGCAGGAAACGCTCGATGTGACGCTCGGGCAATTGCGGCTCTTGGCCAAGGGCGTTCGGCCGGAAGAGCTCCAGCGGCTCAAGACGCGGGTGAAAAGCTCGCTGGTGATGCAGCAAGAATCGAGCTCCGCCCGTAGCGGGGCAATCGCCCGGGATTGGTATCACTTGGGTCGGGTGCGAACGCTCGACGAAGTGGGCCGATTGGTCGATGAGTTAACCGACAAGAGCATCAACCGCTATCTGGCGGAAAATCCGCCCGACGACTTCACGATTGTCACGCTCGGTTCGGAGCCGCTCAAGGTCTGAATACGAGAACCCGCGGCGGTTCGACGCGCGAAACCGCAAGCGATCTGCATGCCGGCGTTTGATATCCGTGCTCGCTTGCGGTTTCGCGCGTTGTAGAGCAGATCGACAAATTTAGTTTGCCCCCCGGAGCCAACCCTTCATGGAATTCCTCCAAGCGAAGCTCGCCAACGGTCTGGAAATCGTCGCCGAATGCAACAACGAAGCCCACACTTCGTCAGTCGGCTATTTCGTGCAGACCGGCGCTCGTGACGAAACCGACGATGTGTCGGGCGTAAGCCATTTCCTCGAACACATGATGTTCAAGGGAACCGCCAGCCGATCGGCCGACGACGTGAATCGCGAGTTCGATGAAATGGGCGCGCACTACAACGCCTTCACCAGCGAAGAAAGCACGGTCTACTACGCGGCCATGCTGCCCGAGTTTCAATCCCGCGCCGTTGAGCTCTTGGGCGACATTCTGCGCCCCGCGCTGCGAGAGGAAGATTTCACCACCGAAAAGCAGGTGATTCTCGAAGAGATCAAGATGTACGAGGATCAACCGCCGTTCGGGGCCGACGACAAATGCCGGGCGGCCCATTTCGCCGGCCATCCGCTGGGCAAGAGCGTGTTGGGCACCGTGGATAGCGTGGGCGCGCTGCCGGTCGAGAAGATGCGGCAATATTTCGCCCGCCGCTACAGTCCGCAAAACATCGTCTTGGCCGCCGCGGGGCGAATCGATTTCGACGCGCTGGTGGACGTGGCCGAACACGTTTGCGGCAATTGGGCCCGCATCGAGGTCCCGCGCGATGTGAAACCGGTCGCTTCGCGGTCCGGCTTTGAATTAATTCACAAGCCGACCGCGACACAGCAATACTTGCTGCAAATGTCGGACGGGCCGTCGGCGACCGACGCAGATCGCTTCGCCGCCAAATTGCTGACCACGATGCTGGGCGACGACTCCGGCAGCCGGCTCTATTGGGAGCTGATCGATCCCGGCCTGGCTGAAAGCTGTAGTCTGCACCATTTCGAGTTCGTCGGCGCCGGCGCGTTTCTTACCTACATGAGTTGCGATCCGGAAAATGCGGCGGAGAATCTCCGGGTCGTCGGAAAGGTTTATCAACAGGCCGAAGCCGAAGAATTCACCGCGGCCGAACTGGCACAGGCCAAGAGCAAGATTTCATCGCGGATCGTGCTGGGAAGCGAGCGGCCACGAAGCCGGCTGTTTTCGGTGGGCACGAATTGGACCCACCGCGGAGCTTATCGCAGCGTGACAGAGGATCTCGATTCGATCGACGCGGTAACGCTCGACAGCGTTGCGGCCGTGCTGGCAAAATACCCGCTCACACGCTGCACGTCGGTTGCCGTCGGGCCGTTGGCCGAACTAGCTCCTACGGAGTAATCCGTCGGTCACGGCTTCCAGACAGGCGGGGCGGCGATAAAGGAGGATCTATGGAACCGACCCGCCGACACCGCCTCCCAAATCGACGAACGCCATTCGCTGGCATGCGCTCCCCTTGATGAGGCAACCATCCGACTGCAATCGCGGTCACTTCGGCTTTGCGGCCTTGCTCGCCGTCGCTTCGGCGATCCGTTTTTCGGCTTTCGATTTCGCAAAGCCGCTGAGTTGTCCGAGCGCTCGGCGGTACCAGTACACGGCTCGATTGCGCATTCCTTTCACAAGCGGCGGATCGACGGCTTCGCGGTTGCTCTCGGCCAGGTTCCACCACGCATCGGCGAGCGCCATTTGCTCGGCCGACTGGGCTGCGCCGGCCATTTCGCGGCGGGCGATTGCGCTCAGGTCCGGATCGCTTCCGCGAACGAGATGCGGCAACCCGGAATCCCAGTCGTTGCGCTCCATGCAATAGAATCGTCCGATCAGCAGATGGGCCGCGGCGTCGTCGGATTGCCGGGCCAGGCGTTGCTGAGCGGCTTCGACTTCCATGGCTTCCTGTTGGATGCGGTGGGCGCGGGAATTCGCCTCGCGAGTCTTCTCTCGCAGCGAGACATCGCGCCCGATGGCGGCAAGCTCCGCGGCGGTCGAGGCTAGCCGCACGGCCGCGTCATAGCGTTCTTCCCTCAAGGCGCTGTCGACCTGGCCGTAAGCGAGATTCGCGATGCCGAGGCGCATGTCAGGCGACTTGGCCACGGCGGCAAGTTGGGCGAGCGTCTTGCTTTTCAATTCCCAACTGTCGACGTCGTAGTAGAAGCAGAGACCGTACACCAGTCCGGAGGCCAGCTTCACGTCGCAAATCTTGATCGCTTCTTCCAGGGCCTGCGACGCCATGACATAGCGCATCGTCGGATCGTCGGTTGTCTTGGTCGCCTCATCGCTCAATTTTATCACCAGCGCCTCGCGCCCTTCAATCGAGGTCGCTTTGGCAAACTCCTCTTTGTAGACCTTCTTGATTTCCCCGAGCGCCTTGTGCTGCGCGTCGGCGCTGGGCACGGGAAGCCGGGCGGCGGTCGGCTTCATTTCCTGCGGTTTATCCAGGGGCGATGAACTTTCGGACGGCGATGGCTGCGATGGTTGCGACGGCATCGATTCCGACACGTTCGAGAGCGATGGAAACGAGGTGTCGCCGCTGGGATCGCTTTGCGGCGTGAAGCCGACGGCCGGAACCGGTTTCAGCGATCCCGGATGCGGCTTTGCCTTGGAATTCGCGGACAGGGACGCTTCGGCCGGATGCTTGAGAGTGGGCTGGTTTTGACGAGTAACGACTTCGGCGTCGGATTCCTGCATCGCATCGCGCACGTTGTTGTAGAGGACTGCTCCGACGACGGCCGCGATGCCCAGCACCGGGCCGATGAAAAAAATCCGCGGCAGGCCCGGCTTTCGTCGCCTCAGTTGCGTTGCCGGCGCACTCGTTCGCGACAACGAATCGCCCAAGCCGAGCGGATCGTCTTCGTTCCACTCGGCCGTTTGGCCGGCCGGCGCTCGGACCGCGAGAGGCGCCACGGCCGCCTGGGCGGCGGGCGATTGTCCGGCGAAAGCCTGAGCGGCAACGACTTGCGCGGGACTGGGATCGGCATCGATTTCCAGACACGTATTGGGCCGATCGGTTTCCGCAACGAACGTGGCCGGCACCGGCTCGGGCTGAAACGCCGGAAACACGATCGGAGCCGGCGCGGCGGGCACGGGCGCAATCGGCGCCTGCACATCTCGCAGCAGTGGAGGAGCATCGAGAATCGGATCCGCAACGGCCGTCGCCGGTGCAACGATTTGCGGGGCCAAACGAGCCGCTTGATCGGCGAGGCTTGCGCGCAAGGCCGCATCGTAGGCGGCCTTTTTTTGCGGCTTGAGCAGGCAAATCCGTGCCGCCGCCAATTCGTTCAGCAGACGCTGGCTGGCTTCGACGTATTGGCCCCCTTGAAACGAACGGACATGGGCCATCCGTTGATCGGCCGCGGTTGCAACGACATCCGGATCGGATTCAAAAACGTTGAGCGCGAGCAACCGGTAATGGTTCGGCGGCTGCTCGGCGGGCGGGATCGCCAGCCATTTGTAGTAAGGATCGAATGTCGGAGGCATCGCGGCTTCCGCCCTCGGCCGGCAACGGCAACGGTCGAACAACTTCCCCTGAAATCTTCGTCAATTATGGGGCAGCGGCCGAGCGGCCGCAAGGCGATCATGGCGAGGCCGGGTTTGCCGACGTAGTCCGCAAACGCGGTAGCCTTTAGTCTGTAGCGCTCCGCCCGTAGCCTCGCTCCGCTGCCCCTGCTATGCTTGCCGGCATGGATCCATCGAAGCATTTTTCTTTTGTTCGTAGCCCCGAATTGATGTCGGCCAGCAGCACCGGTTTGCTGGTTGTCGATGTGCAGCAGCGGCTTATTCGGCTGTTGCCGGACCATGGCCGCATTGTTTGGAACATTCGTCGATTGCTCGATGCAGCGAAGCTGTTTGGCTTGCCCGTGCTCGCGACCGAGCAGTATCCGAAGGGATTGGGCGGAACGGTCGGCGAATTGGCCGGGCAGCTCGGTTCGATCGCCGCCAAAACGACATTTAGCTCGGCCGGCTGCGAAGCGATCGCGGGCGAATTGGAACGCCTGCCGGTGCATCAATGGCTTGTCGTGGGGATCGAGGCCCATGTTTGCGTGCTGCAGACGGTGCTCGACCTGTTGTCGGCCGGCTTTCGCGTGTTCGTAGCAGTGGATGCCATCGGCTCGCGGCACGAGGTGGATTGCCGCGTGGCGCTGGCGCGGATGGAATCGGCCGGCGCGACGCTGACGACGTGCGAGTCGGCTCTGTTCGAATGGTGTGCCGATTCCAACCGAGCCGAATTCAAGCAACTCAGTCAGCTGATCAAGGAGACGCCGCCCAATGTCGGATAGCCCAGCAACCGGATCTGCGGTTCCCGCCGCGCCGCTCGATGCTCCATCGCGGATTTTGATGGGACCCGGCCCGAGCCCCGTTCACCCTCGTGTTCTCGCCGCGCTCGCCAGCGGCACCATCGGCCATCTCGACCCTTATTACCTTGCGCTGATGAGCGATATGCAGCGGATGCTCCGTGAGGTGATGCGCACCCGCAATGAGATGACGCTGGCCATCAGTGGCACCGGGTCGGCTGGAATGGAAGCGGCCGTGCACAATCTGGTCGAACCGGACGATTCGGTGCTGATTTGCGTGGCCGGCGTGTTCGGCGGGCGGATGGCCGAAGTGGCGACGCGTGCCGGCGCGAAGCTCACGCGGATCGAGCGCCCGTGGGGAGACGTCTTCTCACCCGACGAGATTAAGGCTGCCCTGGGGCAGTCCAAACCGAAAGTGGTCGGCATCGTAATGGCCGAAACATCGACCGGCGCGGCCCAACCAATCGCCGAGATTGCGAAACTGGTGCACGAGGCGGGGGCGCTGTTGATCGTCGACGCGGTCACGGCCCTCGGCGGCATGCCGGTCGAAACCGACGGCTGGGAACTCGATGCGGTGTATTCTTGTTCGCAGAAATGCCTGGGCTGCCCTCCCGGCTTGGCCCCGCTGTCTCTTAGTAGCCGCGCGATGGCAAAAGTGCGGGCTCGGCGCACGCCGGTGCGAAGCTGGTATCTCGATGTAACGCTGTTGTCGCAATATTGGGGCGAGCAGCGCGTATATCACCATACTGCGCCGATCAATATGACCTACGCGCTCTACGAGAGTTTGCGAATGGTGCTCGAGGAGGGGCTTGAAAACCGCTTTGCCCGGCATCGGCTCAACCACGCGGCGCTTTCCGCGGGACTGGCCGCCATGGGAATCGAACAAGTGGTCGCCGAGCAATATCGCCTGCCGATGCTGGCCGCGGCAAAGATTCCCGATTCGATCGACGACGCGGCGATTCGCCGCCAGCTCTTGGAGCGATTCAACATCGAAATCGCCGGCGGTCTGGGCGCGCTCAAGGGCAAGGCATGGCGAATCGGTGTAATGGGCCACGGCTCGCGCCGCGAAAACGTCCTGCTACTGCTCTCGGCCCTGGAGCAACTGCTCACAGAGCATGGCCACCGCGTCAGCGTCGCCGTCGCCGCGGCGCAGAACGTATACCTCCGCGGCTGACGGACGAGGCACGGTGGATATTGACCGAAAACACGAATTCAGGATTACATTGCCATTTACGAGGCTAGTGGCAACGGCGGCGAATTCTTTCGTAAACTCCGCGGGCCATGCCTGGTTGCAGCCAGCGGCTAGCGTTGGCCGCCGCGGCCTTTTTGTTTTCCCCTCAACTCGCGAGCCCGCCCAGGACGACTAGTATTCCAGGTACGTTGATTTTGCCGATTTTAACGCCTAGGATAAGAGGTCATGGCCTCCGACTTCCGTCTCAAAGAGCAGTTGCCAGAGCTCACCGATAAGATCGTGCGGACCTATAGCGAGGTCTCGACGATCAATCATCTCGGCCATTGCCCGCTGCCGAGCTACGACGTGATCATCTCGGTTTGCGAGGACCTGAAGGAGATTCTCTACCCGGGATTTCGCCGCCGCGAAGGGCTGCACCTGGGGAACGTCACATATCATGTCGGCGAGTTGGTCGACGAGCTGCACGACAAGCTGACGCTGCAAATAGGCCGCGCCCTGCGTCACGATGCCGGGGCCAGCGAAATGTGCACCGACGATCAGGATTTCGAAGCTCTCGGTCAGGCAAAGGCGATCCAGTTTCTCGAGCAACTGCCCGACTTGCGCAAAATGCTGGCGCTGGATGTACAGGCCGCCTACGACGGCGATCCGGCCGTGCGGAATCTCGACGAAGTGATATTCTGTTATCCCGGCCTCGAAGCAGTGACGATCTATCGCTTGGCCCACGTGCTTTACGAATTGCGGATCCCATTCATCCCGCGGATGATGACCGAGCTGGCCCATTCGCGCACAGGGATCGACATCCATCCTGGTGCCCGGATCGGCAAGTATTTTTTCATCGACCACGGCACCGGCGTGGTGATCGGCGAGACATGTCAGATCGGCGAACGCGTGAAGCTTTATCAAGGCGTGACGCTCGGGGCGGCCAGCTTCGCGACCGATATCGACGGCAATCTGGTGCGCGGTACGAAACGGCATCCGACGATCGGCGACCGCGTCGTGGTGTATGCGAATGCCACGATCCTCGGCGGAGCGACGGTGATCGGCCACGATTGCGTGATCGGATCGAACGTGTGGCTGACGCGGAGCGTCGATCCGCGAACGACCGTCGTTCTGGAAAAGCCAAAGCTGCGGATCCGCGCCGACGAAAGCGTGCCGGCCGACCTGGATTGGCAAATCTAGGGTGAGGGGTTAGGGTGAGGCATAGGGACGCGCAAGCGCTCGTCAGGCCCTTGTGCTTTTTCCCTCACCTTAACTCTCATTCTATACCTCTATGCTTCGCCCTCTCGGTGTTTTTGCGAGTATCGATGCGGGTCTCGGCGTGAATCTCGATGTGGCCCATGAACTAGGCGTGCCGACGATCCAGTTGCACGCGCCGCATCAGAAGACGCGAACTCTGGAAAATGCGGAACGATTCTTGAAGCGGCTCGAATCACTCGGCATTCGGCTGACGGCCGTCTTCGGCGGGTTCGAAGGAGAAAGCTACGCCGATATTCCCACCGTGATGCGCACCGTCGGTCTCATTCCGCCGGTCACACGGGCGGCGCGGCTCGCAGAGATGTGCGAAATTTCCGATTTCGCGCGCACGCTCGGATGCGACGTCGTCGCGCTTCATCTCGGCTTCGTGCCGCACGATCGCAAGTCGGGGTCGTATATCGATGCGGTAGTAGTTACGCGGCAACTTTGCGAGCATTGCCGCCGCAACCGCCAGGCATTGCATCTCGAAACCGGCCAAGAAACGGCCGATGACCTGTTGCAATTCTTGCGCGACGTCGAGCGCGACAATTTGTTCGTGAATTTCGACCCCGCCAACATGATCCTCTACGGCTCGGGCGAACCGATCCCGGCCTTGGAAAAGGTCGGCCGATACGTGCGCAGCGTCCATTGCAAAGACGCGACCTGGGCGGCCCGCCCGGGCGCGGAATGGGGCGCCGAGGTGCCGCTCGGCGAGGGGGCGGTCGATTTCGACCGATTCTTGCGCACGCTCGACAAGGTGGGCTACACCGGCCCGCTGACCATCGAGCGCGAAATTCCCCAAGAGCCGGAGCGGCAAAAAGCCGAAATCGGCCGCGCTCTAAAGCTCTTGGAATTTCTGCAATGCAAGATCGGCTAAGCCAACCCGCGACCGCTCAGCATCGCTATTCTCGTGCCGCGCGGCAGAAATCGCACCCTTCTTCCCCCGGGAAGCTGTTCACCGCCCTGGCCCTGCCTGCGGCCGAGCCGTAATTCCTCCGCCACGATAGAAGCGAAAACGTCGCCCGCGACGCCGAGATGCCAACTTACGGAACCGCCGCTGGCCGCTTCTTTCCCTATACATTCACTCCCCGCGGCGCTATAATCGATTGCTGTCCCCCCAGCGTCTGCCGAGAGCGGGCGCGCCACCTGTCCGGACCGTCGCGCACGCTGTCGAGATGATCCGCGGCACGGCCCACTTTCAACTATCCAATATCGAATCCGGCACCCACCTCATCCGGCGCGGGCTGGTCGTCGCCGTGAAATGGTTCGAACGGCCGGGCGGTCGGAGATTCGGTTCTATATGGGCAATCTTTTCGACAACAACCCGACGCGCAAGCGAGGATGCCCTGCATCGTGTGCTCACACTCGGTTCGAGTTGGCAACGTTGGGCGAGGCGCTCCCTCGCTTACGCTTCGGGCTACGATGGCAAACGGCCCCTCGCTTACGCTTCGGGCTACGGTGGCAAACGGCCCTTCGCTTACGCTTCGGGCTACGGTGGCAAACGCTCCCTCGCTTACGCTTCGGGCTAGTTTGCTTGGTTGGGCTGCTGGCTTCGCTCGGCGGATGTAGTCCGGCAGAAAAGATCGAACAATACACGGTCGAAAAGCCCGACGTATTGGCGGAGAAATATTTCCACGAATCGCCCGACGCGGTTGCCACAAACGGTCCCGGCACCGACCGAATGGTTGCTGCGGTCGTGCCGCACGGCTCGCAGTTCTGGTTCTTCAAGCTGGCCGGACCCGACGAGGCAGTCGCCAAGCAGGCGGCTCCATTTTTGAGCTTTATGTCGTCGATCCATTTCGCTGACGGAGCCGAATCGCCTCCCGATTGGACGCTGCCCGAAGGTTGGACGCGCCAGCCGGGCAATGCCATGCGATTTGCCACGATTGAGATCACTCCCGGGCCGCCGCGGCTTGAAGTTTCGGTGTCGATGCTTTCCAAGCCCCCCGAGGCGGCCGCGGCCCAAGGAGCCGTGCTGCAAAACGTCAATCGTTGGCGTGGCCAGTTGGGTCTCAAGCCGATCGCCGGCGATCAATTGGCGAAAGAAACGAAAACGGTTGACATCGGCGGCGAAACGGCGACGCTCGTCAATCTCGTCGGCAAATTGCGCGGCGGCATGATGATGCCCCCTTTCGCCGGCGGCGCGTTGCCGCCCGGCCACCCCGTAGGTCAGGCTTTCCAGCCTGACGGCAGCGCTCCCCCGCCTGCCCATCCCGAACTTCCGCCCGACCATCCCGCAATCACTCCGGATCAGACTGCCGATTCCACCCCGCCGCCGGCCGAATCGTCGCCCGATCTGAAGTACGAAACACCCGCCGGATGGGAGCCCGGCCAACTCAATGAGATGCGCAAAGCCGCATTCGAAGTCAAAGACGGCCCGCAAGAAGTTGCGATCACCGTCGTCGCTTTGCCCCCATTTGCCGGCGATCTATTGCCCAACGTAAACCGCTGGCGCGGACAACTGCATCTGCCGCCAATCACCGCCGACGATTTGAGCAACGTGGTCAAGCCGATGTCGATCGGCGGCGCGCCAGGAAGTTATGTAAACCTAACCGGACCGGCCGATCCCGCGCCGCAGCAAACGATCCTGGGAGCAATGGCGGCGACGGCCGACCGCGTGTGGTTTGTCAAGCTGCAAGGCGACACCAAGTTGGCCGAGCGCGAAAAGCCGAAGTTCGAGTCGTTTTTGAAGTCGCTCAAATTTGCCGGACAATGAACCAAAGAAGGCGGCCTTGCGACGCCGGCAAATTTCGGTCGGCGGGTAATGGACTGTGTGCCACTGGCAAAGCGCAGTCTGCCAGTGCCGCCCCGCGAGTTGAGGTGAGGTTTTGACCGCGGCGACGTCGGCCGACGTTCAGCCGCATGCGATAAATTTGCGTTTAGCGGCGATTCCACTGGCCGACTGCGCTGGCCAGTGGCACACGATGCGGCCGTGTGTGCCACTGGCCAGCGCCGTCTGGCAGTGCTGAATTGCTGGTGGGGTTAACTGCGGGTTGAAAGTCAAAGCGGATTTCTTGAGGATCGCAGCCTATGGCAACCAACGTCGTTTCGAACGACCCTTATCTTTCGCCCCGCGGTCGGCAACCGCGACCGGCCGCGAAAGAAAGGAGCCTATGGGTCACGCTACTGCGGCCATTGGCGTCGTTGAAGCTGACGGTCGTTCTATTTGCGTTCGCGATTTTCATCATTTTCGCCGGAACCGTGGCGCAGGTGAATCAAGATGTCTGGACCGTGGTGCATCATTATTTCCGCTCTTTTTTCACTTGGATCGACCTGCAAATTTTCTTTCCGCGCACACTGCACGTCCCTGGCGGTTTTCCGTTCCCCGGCGGCTGGCTGATCGGCGCCCTGTTGGTGGTCAATCTATTGGCGGCGCATGCGCTGCGATTCAAGATTCAGGCGCGCGGCACCCGATTGTGGGCTGGCTTGGCAGTGATCGGCGCCGGCATCTTGCTCACGTGGGGAGTGGTCAATAGCGCCGGCGCCCTGGGCGCGATGGCAACCTCGGGTGCGCCGGGCGGTGCGGCCGTTCAATCGGCTCTCGAACAATGGCTCGCCGAAATGGGAGCGAAGATTCTTTGGATTGGCATGAAGCTCGGGCTGGCTGGCCTGCTTGCGGGCACGGTCTATTTCCTCGTCAAACTCGATTGGAGCCGGCGGTTGGAACTGGGCTTGCTCGCGGCGGCAACGGTCATTGAGGGATGTGTTCTGGCGTGCCTGCTGTATCGCAGCGACTATGTGCCCGATCCGTCGTCGATGCGGATCTTGTGGCAATTGGTGCAAGGGGGATTTCTCGGGCTGGTATTGTTGGCAGGTTGTGTGCTGGCGTTCAAGAAACGGGGCGCGATCGTGCTGATCCACGCCGGTGTCGCGCTGATGATGTTCAACGAACTGTATGTCGGCATGACGTCGGCCGAAGCGCAAATGCGGATGACGCCCGGCGCCGTGCACAACTACGTCGAGGACATCCGCACGGTGGAATTGGCCGTCGTCGATTCGGCCGGTAAGACGGAAAACAGCGTCGTCGTGGTGCCGAAGCAAATGCTGTTTCCCAATAACGTGATTCGCGACGAACGGTTGCCGTTCGACGTGAAAGTCGTCGAGTTCATGCAGAATGCGGATATTCGCCGCCCGGTTCCGAAGGGACAGGCGAATCTGGCAACCGCGGGCCTCGGCCTCGAATGGTATGCGGTGCCCGAACGAGCAGGCACCGGCACCGACACCGATTCCAAGGTCGATATCTCTGCGGCGTATGTCACGCTGGAGAAGAAGGGGACCGACGAGCCGCTTGGCACGTATCTGGTCAGCCTGGAACCCGAGGAAACGCAATCAGTCACGGTCGAGGGCAAGAATTACGACGTCGCCTTGCGCTTCAAGCGAACCTACAAGCCATTCATGGTGCAGTTGCTCGAAGCGCGAAAAGACAATTATCCCGGCACCGACACGCCGCGGAATTTCTCGTCGGACATCCATCTGATCGATCCCACCAACCGCACCGATCGCGACAACATCCACATCTGGATGAACAACCCACTTCGCTACAACGGCGAAACCTTCTACCAAAGCGGCTTCGGCATCGACCCGAAATCCGGCGAGCCGCAAACGACGCTCACCGTCGTAGCCAACCGTGGCTGGATGATTCCGTATATCGGCTGCATGATCGTGGCCGTGGGTTTGCTGTCGCATTTCTTGACCGTGCTGACACGGTTCTTGCGCCGTCGAGCAAGCGGCTCGCTCGATCCGCGCGACGAATCCGAGCCGGCAGTCCCGCTGGCGGAACTGGCCCGCGAGAAGATCTTGAATCGTTCCTGGTCGTCGATGCTTGGCGAGTTCTTTCCGTGGGTGGCTGTGGCGGTGTTGGTTGGTTGGGCGCTGAGCTTTGCGGTGCCGCCCCCTTCGCGGCCCGATGCGCTGAATTTCTACAAGTTCGGCGAATTGCCAGTGGTCTATGAAGGCCGCGTCAAGCCGTTTGACACGCTGGCCCGCAACGCTTTGAAGGCCATCTCCGAAAAGCAAACGTGGACGGATAGCGACCCGCAAGACGGCACCAGCGTCGAGCGCCGCAAGCATCAGCATCCGGCCATCGAATGGCTTTTGGATGTGATCTGCGATCCCGAAGTCGCCGCGAATGAACCGGTGTTCCACATCGACGATTCGGAACTGCGCGACATGCTCGGTCTCACCGCCAAGCAAACCACCGCGGAAAAAAATCTCGCCGCCCGGTCGAGCGACAAGAATGCCCAGGCCGAACAAGACAAGGCGGCAATCGCGGCCGACGAAAGCTTCCTTCGCCGCAGGAAAGACAATCGCTACTCGATCGCCGACTTTCGCGACGGCTTGAAGGAATTCGGCAAGCAGTGGAAGCAGGCCGATTCGGTGGTCGAAGCCGAGCGCACTCCGCTGCAGCGGCAGATCGTGGAGTTTGCCCGGCGATTGAGCGTGTATCGGGCAGTGCAGGATTCCTTTCAACCGCTCGATCTTCCGCCGCTGCCGAGCGCTGAAGAAATCCGGAAAGATCCCGAGGGCGCGCGGGCCGTGGCCGAGGAAATTGGCCGCATGCTTCGCGAAGACATGCCGAAGTTTCACGCCGATCTGGCGCAGCGGCAAGTGCCGCTGTCGGTTCCGCCGGAAAATGGCAACGGGGAATGGGAGCCGTTTGCCACGGCCATCGATCAAGCGTTCATCGATCGCGTGATCCACGGAAGCGAGGGAAATCCGAACACGGTCGCCCTCGCCGGCATCTTCCACGACTACGTGAAAAGAAACGCCGCGGAGTTCAATGCATCGGTTGCCAAATATGCCGCTTCGCTCGTAGCCTCGCCGCCGAAACTCATGGCTGAGAGCAACAACTCTTCGCTATGGATCGTGCCCGTCGTTAGCCGGAAACTGGGGCTCATCCAACATGCCGACAAGCTTGATTTCGAGGCATTCTTCAACCATTTCGAGCCATTCTTTTACGGAATGATTCTCTATCTGGTGGCGTTTAGTTTGGCCTGCTTTGCGCTGCTCGGCTGGAGCGTGCCGCTGAATCGCGCGGCATTCTGGCTCGTCGCCGCGACGCTGGTGCTGCACACGGCCGCGATGATCGGCCGGATCTATATTTCGGGCCGTCCGCCGGTAACGAATCTCTATTCCGCCGCGTTGTTCATCGGGTGGGCCGGCGTCGGGATGGGGCTTTTGCTGGAGGTGTTTTTTGGCCTCGGCCTTGGAACGTTGATCGGCGCTCTGGCAGGTTTCATGACGCTATTGATCGCCCACTTTCTCGCCAGCAGCGGCGACACGTTCACGGTCATGCAGGCCGTTCTGGATACGCAGTTTTGGCTCGCCACGCATGTGGTTTGCATCACGCTCGGCTACGCGACGACATTTTTTGCGGGGTTGCTGGGTGTGTTGTATGTTGTTCTCGGCGTTTTGACTCCGGCCCTATCTCCGAGCCAACGTCGAATAACCCCTCGTTCAAAAGGTTTGGCAGTTTACGCGGCACTAACCGGTGGGCTGACGGGAATAGTCGCCCACGACCTCGCCACGTCGTCGGATCGATCGAAAACAATCATCCGCATGATCTACGGCGTGCTCTGCTTCGCGATCTTCTTCAGCTTTGTCGGCACAGTGCTCGGCGGGTTGTGGGCCGATGATTCTTGGGGCCGGTTCTGGGGCTGGGACCCGAAAGAAAACGGGGCTCTGATCATCGTCATCTGGAATGCCCTCGTGCTGCATGCCCGCTGGGACGGGATCGTGAAAGACCGTGGGCTGGCGGTGCTGGCCATCGGCGGCAATATTGCCGTGGCATGGTCGGGGTTCGGCGTAAACGAACTCGGCGCCGGTCTGCATTCGTATGGCTTCACGAATGGCGTCGCGCTTTGGCTCTCGATTTTTGTCGCCAGCCAACTCGCACTAATCATCATGGGCTCTCTCCCCAAGCGCCTCTGGCGTAGCTTCCGCAACCCGCCGCATCCCGCGACGGCATAACGTGACATGCCGACTGCTCAGCGCAGAGGGCATGGCAGCCGCGCGCACTCGCAGCCAACCTATGGGCACACTCCGTGTGCCGGCCGCGCAACACAGCGGGCTACCCAAAGAGCAGCGCAGACGGCACACGGAGTGTGCCTGCTACAATAGGCTCGCAGCTTGGCGGAGCCGAGTTGGAGCGGTTGGTTTACGGATTGCGTTCGAGTCGCAACCGCCCTTGCGGCGGCTGGTCTTCCCGTAGAACCACTTGCGGCACCGGCAAGCGGCCGATCAACCAACCGGATTCTCTCGTCGCCGGCACCTGCACTGCGCTTTGCGGCACGAGCGTGCGCACCAGCGCCGCAATCGGGCCCGAAGACCCTGCCGGCTCGCTCAACACCGTCCCATCGCCGAGCCGCATCACGGCGCCCGCTGCGCCCGAGCACTGCCCGTGCAATGTCAGCCCGGATGCGTCGACCACGAACGCAAGTGAAAGTTGCTCATATTGCCGTAGCATATCTTCCGCATGATGATTCGCAGGCCGGGGTGCGAGATGCAGAAACTCGATCGCTGCCGCCACCAGCGACTGGCTAACCACGCCCGGGCCGGCCGACAGCGTGCCGGCCGCTTCTTCCAATCGCCCGTGGCGGAAGCGAGCCTTTTGCACAGTGATTTCGGCGGCGCCGCTCAGCCGATGCGGAAACTGCTCGCTCACGAGGATTTGCAGATCGACGTCGGTAAACTGGCCCGAAAGCTCTCCGTCCCAACCGTCGGCCGTTTCGGTCGCCCAAACCGAGCCGCGAAATTTCGCCTGCGTTCCGAGGTGATTCGCAATGCCGAGGGGAACAGCCAGCATCGCGCATGGCAATGCGCCGCCGCAGGTGTCGAACTCGAGCTTGGTTTTCAGTTGCGAGCCCCTGGCACCGGCCATGCTTGTAGGCGTGCTGTCGCGCTGACGGGTCACGCGCAGCCGCACCGGCTCGGGCATGTCAATTCCAGCAATCCGAAAACTGAGCATCGCAGTCCGCGGCTCGCCGTCGGCGGGCATCGAGATTTGGCCGACGATATCGGTCAGCGTTTGCGCGCCGGCCGGCCAATGGAGCGTTGCCTCGGCGGCGGAGATCCGCGTGGTCGCGGCGGTGTCGCTCGCTTCGCGCAAACGCTGATCCACCAGCAGCCAGAAATCACGGAGTTGGGCGGCGTCGAGTTCGGGCTGCGATGCCACCCAAACGCTCGTGGTTCCGCTGCCGCCAGTTTCCAGAAACCGCATTCGTGCCAAGGGAGACGCCGTTTCGGGGTCGGACAGTTCAACCCCTTGATACAGCGTGATCCCCGGCCGCGGAAACGACACCGCGGCGCAAGCAATATTCAGGCCCACGGTGTGCGACAATTCCGCCGCACAGGCCCGCTGGTGTCCCTTGCCGCCGCGCCAAGCGGTCCAAATCAGAACGACCGCCGACGGTAGCACACACAGCATCAAGAATGCAATTCGGCAAAGTTGCCGCCGCGTTCGATCGTGCATTTGCCGGACCTCCTTGTCAGCAGCACCGGAAGCGAGTTCGTCTCGGTGCCTCAGAGTAAAACGGGAATCCGATCGGCTGGAGGAAGTTCTTGATGGACGATCCAAACCTGCTCGCTCCCCGGAAGCGTTTCGGCCAGGCGCTTCAAGCATTCTTGCGCGTCCTCCAGCCTCGAAAATCGCAATTGCGGGCGTTCTGGATCTATGACCGTCGATGCTCCCATTGTTCTCATCGCATCCTTGCACTGTTCCAACGTCACCGGATCGCTAGGGCGTACCGCCGGGTCGACTTTCCACAGCATAGCCCCACAAGTAGATCGCCGCCGTGCCGTGCGATCGGCGATATTGGCTAGCGCCGCCGCGTCTTTGTCGCGTTGTTTAGCGGCGGCGCGAAATTCACGAATGCTATCGACTGACAGTCGTTCGCATAGGCTTTTCGGCTTCATTACGAATTCGCGGCCGACTCGCCGCAATCGACGTTCCCTCGAATCGGGTTCCAAGTCAAACCGGCAATTTTCTTGACTCTATCGCTCGCGGGCCGCTTTCAAAAACAATTCGTAGCGCGATTTCATTTCCGTCAAACTGTCGCCGCCGAACTTTTCCACCAGCGCCGCCGCCACCTCGAATGCCACCACGTTTTCCACGATCACGCTCGCTGCCGACACCGCGCACACGTCGCTCCGCTCATATTGCGCGTTCTCCGGCTCTTTGGTCCGCAAATTGACCGATTCCAGTGGTTTGCGCAACGTGCTGATCGGTTTCTTGCCGGCCCGAACCACGAGCGGCTGGCCGTTGGTCATGCCGGCTTCCAAGCCGCCGGCATTGTTGGTGGGCCGGACATATCCCAAATTTGGCGAACCGGCCTGAGAAGGATCGAACCGAATCGGATCGTGAACCTGCGAGCCGCGCCGTCGGGCCGCCTCGAATCCCAGCCCGATCTCGACACCTTTGATCGCCTGGATCGACATGACCGCCATCGCCAGCCGGCCGTCGAGCTTGCGGTCCCATTGGGCGTGCGTTCCCAGACCGAACGGCAAGCCCTCGACCCGCACCTCGAGGATGCCGCCTAGCGTATCGCCATCCTGGCCGCATTCGTCGATCATCGATTTGAATTGCTCATCCTGATCGGGATTCAGCGTGTACAGTTCGCTCCGATCGCGTAGGGCCCGGTGCTCTTCGAGCGTTCCCGGCCGCGGCACGACCGCGACGCCTCCCAATTCGACGACATAGCCCAACGCACGAATGCCGAACTCGGCAAGCAATTGTGCCGCCAGCGCTCCCGCCGCGACGCGCACAGTCGTTTCCCGCGCGCTCGCTCGTTCGAGCGTGCCGCGGATCGATCCGAGATACTTGATTGCCCCGGTCAGATCGCCGTGGCCGGGCCGCGGGCGCTCCAAATCAACCAGCCGTTCGAGTTTGTAATCTCGATTGACGACCTCGAGCGCGATGGGGCTGCCGAGGGTCGTGTCGTGCCAGATGCCGCTCTTGATATCGACTTGGTCGGATTCGATTCGCTGCCGGCCGCCTCGGCCATAGCCGCCTTGCCGGCGGTGCAGTTCGGCATCGATCGGCGCGGTGTGGATTTTCACGCCCGCCGGAAATCCATCGACCAGCGCCACGAGCGCCTTGCCATGCGATTCGCCGGCTGTCAGATATCGCAACATGTTCGCCGATCGTTCCCGCTGGTGCCCGGATTGTCTGGTGCGCCCCATCTGCAAGTACCCATTTTATCTGGGCCGGCATAGTGCTGATAGATCGGTTCGGGCGGGGTAAGACGAGAAGCAGAGACCGTGGAGGCGGAGTTAACGGGCGCGCAAGGTCCTGGCAAACTGCCGGACCTTTGCCGGTTGTGCCAAAGTTTCTGCCGGCCGCTGGCCGATTGGATTGCGATGACGACACGCACTCCGCCATTCAACGAATGATTTGCCGGCAACTTGCTAGCAATGCTGCAATGGCGTGAAGCAGGACGCAACTAACAACGCTCGCTTGGAATTGCCGCGAATGAAAATGGATCGCAGAAAAACGCCGATCGGCAAAGTGCCGCTGCGACTCGCATGCTGGGCAATCTTACTGACCGCGGCATTGTTGACGCTGCAAGGATGTTTGCCGCGCGGGCCGATCTCGCTCAAATGGCCATGGCGGCATGGCGATGATTGCCCAGATTGCGACGCCGATGGCGTACCTGTGTTGGCGCCGCATTCGATGTTCAACCCCGTGCCGACACGTCCGGTGTTTACGCCTTGGATGTGCGATGATGGTGCCAGAGGACCGGGGGGAACCGTCGCGGCGAATCGGCCGAGCGAAAAATCGCTCGACACGGCGGAAGAACGTCCGCACGATTCCGAGTTGGCCGACCGCCGCCCAAACGTTCGCGCGGCTTCGGCACGATCATCTGCTTCCGACACGCAGCATCCCACGACATCGTCGCCTTCCGCGGCCGACGAATACTACAATCCGTCGGCCGAATCCGCCGTATCCACGGCGCCTCCAAGCAGCCCAGGCGGCAATCAATGGCACGCGAGCAATGACATTTCGCAATGACGAACTCATCCGCCATACTGTAGCTGCGCCGGCACGACCTTCACGTGCCCGCGCCGTGGGCATGGCGTTCGGCGGATCCTAAGGTTTTCCATCCGACTTGGTTGCCGGCGGCTTAGCGGCCGGGGGCGCCTTGCTTTTTGGCGCTGCCGGAGCTGGAGATTTGCTATCCGGACGCTGGGCGGCGGGAGTTTTTTCGGCCGGCGTTTTTGTGCCAGTTGGCTTCGTTTTGGCGGCGGTTTGCGGTTCCCCTTTCACTGCCATTTTCGGCCGGGGATTCGTCCGGTCGTTGAGATCGAGCACGTCTTGCAGGATGAAATGAGCGGGAAACTTGGAATCCGCGCCGGCCAACTGCCGCAAAACGTCGCGATACTTTTCGACCACGTCGGCCAGGTCTTCGGCCATCAGCGTGTCTTCGCGGAGCACTTTCCAGCGATCGAGCACTTTGCGCCACGCGGCAAACGATTGCTCGTAGAGTTTTTTGGCGGTCGTCGGCCGGGCTTCCATCTGCTCCTGGCCCGCTTGATACATCAATTGGCGGGCGGCCAGCGCGTCGTCGGTCGGCTCGGCCTCGCAGCGCGTTTTCCAGTAGTTATAGTTCACGATGTCGCGCGACATGCGAATTTCCCGGGCTGCCGATTCGGTATTGGTCAGGTCGGCGGCCAGCTTGCGGGCTTTGGCGCGGCGGTCGGGGCTGGTGCGCTCCGCAACCTCGTTCCACCACAGGATCCAATCGTTTTCCTGCGGCGCGGTTCGCTTGTCGAAGGGCAAGTCGAGCGAGATGCGCTGTTGCGGCGTTTGCTTGTCGCGAGTGGCCAGTTTCACTCTTTCGAATTCGCCGGGCAGCAACTTTTCGAGTTGCTCTTCCAGGCGCTTTTCTCGCGCGATGAGATCTTCTTCGGCATTGAGATGCACGATCGTGTTGTCCGGCGCGGCGAGATCACGAGCGCCGAATTCGTCTTTTTCGCGGTCGGCGTGGTCCCAGGCGTTCTTGGCCACCTCGCCGAATTTCGGCGTTTCGCCCGCGGTGCTGTCGCTTTCGAGGTCTTCGGCGTAGCTGATCAGCGACATCATCGGCTGCGAGTGGAAGATCAGGGGCGTCGTGCGGAGCGGATCGCCGCGGCGCACCTGTTCTTGACCCTGTTTGTATTTCGAGTACGACACGAGCCAATTGTCGCGCTGTGATAGGGGGCGCGACGGATCGTCTTCAGCGTGGAATTTATCGTCCTGCTTGAAGAGGCGGCGATATTGCCGATGCTCGTCGGCCTTGCCGATCTTCTGACCGATGAACCAGCCGATGCGGCCGGTAATCCGCGGCTCGTGAATGTTTTCCTTCTGCCCCAGCTTGAGAAACTTGATGCCTTCCATGACCCAGTAGTAGCGGGCATGATAGTCGTCGAACTCGACCGACGTGTTGTAGGTGAGGTTGTGGGCCTGGAAATCCCAGACGGAATAGAAATGGGGCTGGAGGTAAGCGATTTGGGTGAGCACGGCGCCGAAACCGGCCCAATCCTCTTTCATTTTGTAGTCGGCCGCTTTGTTCCAGAGGATATCGACCGCGATGCCTCGCAGCCCGAGCGTGGCCAGCTTGACGGTTTCGGCGGAAACGTCAACTTCGCCGAGATTGGCCTCGCTCAGATCGTATTCCTTGCGCAGCCGGGCGAGCTTGCCGCCATCGCTGTGCCGCGTCGCCGGCTGGCTCAGCAAATGCAGCGGGACTACTAGTGCGAAAATCGCTACGATGTAGCCGACTTTCCACCAAAATGCCTTTTGTTGGCCCATGGGAGATTAGGGTGAGGGGCTTGGGTTAGGGGTTAGAAGCGAATAGTGAAGACTCCGAGCGGGGATTGGCTTCCTCGCCCCTAATCCCTCACCCTATTTGGCCACTTCACGCATGCGGAGGAAAATGTGTCCGGCGAGGAAGAGGGCGATCAAAAAACCAAAACCGAGCGTGGCTTGTTGCAGGATGCGCGTCATCGGCACGTCGAAACCGTCGGCGACGAATTGCACGTTGGCATAGTCGTTGAAGTTCGGCAGCACCTGGACGACAGCTGCCATGAACGTCATCAAAATCTTGTCGACGAACTGCGCCACTTGAACCGCCACGGTGGGGTCTAAGACCATGGTGATATTCCAATGTTCGACGAGCCGCATCAGCGATTCAACCGGTCCGCCGCCGGGAACGAGCTTATAGTTGTGCTCGATCACGGCCGTGAACAGAGCGAGCACATTCTCAGTGAAGAATCCCATGATGAGCATGCCGAGCGAGGCCAGAATCGCCACCGGCCCGCTCAGAAAGGTGCTCCACATCACTCCAAATCCGATTACCAACACCATCTGCATCCAGATGCCGAAATACCCCTTGACGAAATTCAGCGGATAGGAGCCGTCGCTCGATTTCAGATATACGTCGCCCTCGGCGATGCCAATGTATTGCGACGGCGACAGGCAGCGGAGCCGCAATTCGAGCCGGCCGTCTTTGGTGGTAAGATCGTCGAACACGTCGACCGCGGTCACACCGCGATCGGTGTTGCGCTCGAGCTTGCGTGGGATGTAGTGCTTGTCGATCACCTGGTCTTTGACCTGGAAGATGATCGCGTTGCTCTTCATGCTCGGCTGCTCCGGATTCACCAGTTCGATGCTGCCGAGGATGCCGAGGGTGCGATTGTTTTTCTTTTCGTCGGCGATTTCGCCCTTGTAGGTGCGGAACACACGCAGCAACATCTCGAGCGGCAGCTTGCCCGCGGGAAAGCGGTCGGGCGTAATGCCGGTGAAGGTCCAAATCGCGGCCATCGGCGTACCGCCATCGAGATATTTGCGATAGGTCCATTCTTTGCCGATGTTGATTCCCTCGCCCTGCTTGCCCGAGCGATTGAGAATTCGCAGGCTGCCATAAATGGGCACCCGGGCGACAAGCTGCTCTTCGGGGGGCCCGACCGTGTAATGCATCCGGCCATCTTTCCCCATTTCACCGTGGACATGATGATAATGCCCTTGCTGCACGTCAGTCACGCCGTTGCCATTGGCATCGAGCACGACGTGATGCCGGTGATTATGGTCAATCGACGTGTAGCCTTCTTTGCCGCCGGAGCTGATCGCGCCGGGATCGGGCGGCAGATCGCTCAGATCGGCTGCGGTAAGCGTGTGGGTGTGGTTCAGCGTTCGGTTCACAAACACAAAGCTGGCCGCGCCCATCGCCGTCAGCAGCACTGTTCCAATCACGGCGAAACCCAAAATGCGGCCGAGCACGATTTCGCCGGTTCGCACAGGCTTGGTGACAATCGTATAGATCGTGCGGTTTTTCAAATCGCTTGGCAGACTCATGGCGCTCAAAAAGATCGCCAGTAGCATGACGAGATAGGTCGTCGCCGTGAGCACGAAATTAATGTAGAGCTTTCCGGGATCGAAGCTACTGAGCTTGTTCGGATCGGACGACGGATTCAAAAACCATCCGGCAAACAAGAGCACGACGCCAAAGATCACCAGCGCGACCCACACCCGGCGCCGCATCGATTCTTGCACCGCCAATCGCGCCAGCGCGAATACCCGCCGCGGCGAAAAATTGAGCAAATCCGACCAAACCGACGCCATAACGCGATAGATCATGTCGCCCGAACGCATCGGGCCATGCCGCACCGCGGCCACGAAGAACGCGAACACCAACCCCGCCACCGAAAGCAGCCCGACCACGAAAAGATAATGCAGCACGGCATCGGGCAGCCAAGCCAGATATGACGGCGGAATGACGAAATCGCGAACCATCAATATGCTCGGTAGTTATATAGCAGGCACACTGCGAGGCTGTGAAAGAATGGGGACAGGCGCCTCGCGCCGACCAGTTTTGCCGGTGTTTCATCAAGCGAGTACGGAGCCAGTCCCCATTCTTTCACACGCGCTGCGTGTGCCGTCCGCGTTAGTCAAACGTCTCCAAACCGAATCCGCCAAACCTCGCCAAAAGGTTCACCGCAAACCGGCCTTCGCCGTTCTCTAGCACGCTTGCCGTATTCCGCTGCCGACGGCACACGGAGTGTGCCTGCTACG
Organism: Pirellulales bacterium; assembly: GCA_036267355.1. Classification (NCBI taxonomy): domain Bacteria; kingdom Pseudomonadati; phylum Planctomycetota; class Planctomycetia; order Pirellulales; species Pirellulales bacterium. The sequence goes on from DATAWG010000073.1 coordinate 96,935, forward strand.
CTTTGCCGTCCTCTTCAATTCGGCCACGGCGGCCTGGGCGGGCTTCGCTGTCGCGGACGATCGACAGGAACAGTTCTTCGAGCGTGGTGGTCGGGTTATCCATCGAATTCAGCGTGCCGTGATGCCGCTCGATGACGGCGCGAATCTCGGCCTTGGCGGCGTCGTCTAGCCCGGAGGCGCGGATTTGCGTCAAGTCGCGCATCCGCAAAAGGCTATCGACGCGGCCCAGTTCTTTCAGCTCTCCCTGGTGCAAGATCGCAATCCGATCGCACACGTCCTGCACGTCGGCCAGCAGGTGGCTACACATGATGATTGTCTTCCCTTCGCTCTTTAGCTTCAGGATCAGATCCTTCATTTCGCGCGTGCCGATTGGGTCGAGGCCGCTGGTCGGCTCATCCAAAAGAATCAGTTCCGGGTCGTTGATCAGCGCTTGGGCCAGCCCGATGCGGCGAGCCATCCCCTTGGAATACTCGCGCAATTGACGGCGCTTCGCCCAATTCAGCCCGACCATGTCGATTAGCGCTGCGGTACGGCGGCGGCGAACGGCCGAGGGCATGTTGAATAGCCGGCCGTAAAAGTCGAGCGTCTCCTCGGCATTCAAAAAGCGATAGAGATACGATTCTTCGGGCAAGAATCCGATCCGCTCGTTCTTCGATACGTCGGTGGCGTCGCGGCCGAAGATCAGGGCCTCGCCCGTCGTTGGAAACAGCAGGCCGAGCAGCAATTTGATCGTGGTGGTTTTGCCGGAGCCGTTCGGGCCGAGCAGTCCGAAGATTTCACCGCGCTGGATACTCAGATCGAGGGGTTTTAGGGCGCGGACCTTTTGCCGGCCCCAGAAATCGCGATAAACCTTCGACAGGTTTCGGGTTTCGACGACCACATTACTGTCGCCGACCACGGGCGGCTGAACCGCCGGAGCCACTTGCGTCGCCATGAGGAATAGGGTGAGGAGTTAGGGTGAGGGGTTAGGGGACGAAGAAGCGGTAACAACGCTCTGGCAAGACGCGATGGGAAGTGGCGTGTCTCCGGTCGCCGAACGGCGCAACGATTTGAGCCACAAGTTCTTGTACGGCATCGCCGCGGCCGAAGTTCGACCGCTCGATTTTGGCAACAGAAAAGAACTTGTCCCCCGCGACAGGCCGCCGAGCAGGGTGCCCGCCTCGGACTTCACTATAGGAGCGTCGTCACCGCGATTCAAGGAGCCGCAAGAATGCACCGGCGGTCGGCGAGGGGAAAAAAGTTTGGGGAGGCGAGCAAAGAACCGGTTGACAGGCCGAGTCGATCGGCTAGAATCGGGCATTCATTTGATACTGAGTCTCAATTGCATCAAGGATTCGGCGATTCGTTTTTCCCGCAAGAGCCCGAATTCAACATCGGAGAAGTGCCATGTCACTGCGATCGCCTCGGAAAGGTTTCACGCTGGTCGAATTGCTCGTCGTGATGGCGATCATCGCCTTGCTGGTCGCACTGCTATTGCCGGCCGTTCAGTCGGCTCGCGAGGCGGCGCGTCGGGCTGCTTGCCAAAACAACTCGCATCAGTTGGCTTTGGCCACATTGAATTTTGAAAGCGCTTACGGCTATTTCCCTCCGACTCGCACCTTGGCGTGGAACACCTCCACCAGCAAAGCTCTCACGGGCGGCTCCTGGAGCACGCTGGCTCGCATCCTGCCATTCATGGAAGAGGGGGCCGTCTACAAGGCGATCGATTTTTCGCAAAGCCCCGGCAGCTACACGTTGCCAAATGGCGTGGTGCTGCAGACCGTCCGCATCGCCAGCTACATTTGCCCCTCGGAGCAAAACGACACGATGGCTATGGATACTGCGGTCACTCCGGCGACGCCCGCCAGTTATCCGGCCAACTATGCGTTCAACCTCGGCACTTGGCTCAGCTACGATCCAGTTGCCAACACCGGTGGCAACGGCGCGTTCTTCTGCAATGCCCAGCTCACACCCGGCGCTTTCGTCGATGGAACAAGCAAGACTCTCATGACCGCCGAGGTCAAGGCGTTCCAGCCGTATGTCACACTTGCCGGCTATACCGATGCCACCATGCCGCCGGCTCCGACCCCCGGCACAACTGGTGCTACGCCCGCCGGAGTGCTCGCCACCTTGTCGATTCCCGGCACCTCGTCGTTCCGGCTCGGGCCAAGCCTGCAGCAAAACACGGGACACGATGAATGGGGCGACGGCCGTACGCCCCAGGCTGGTTTCACGACCACGTTCACCCCGAACACCGCCGTCAATTACACCTACACCGACGGCAACATCTACGACGTCGACTTCGACAATCAGAACGAGGGAACCTCGAACACGAACCCGACTTTCGGACCAGTCACCTCGCGCAGCTATCACATCGGCGGCGTGAACGTCTCCTACATGGATGGCTCCGTGCATTTCGTTTCGAATCTGGTGGATTTGGCCACTTGGCAAGCACTGTCGACCCGCGCCGGCGGCGAGATTATCATGAATTCGAATCTGCTGCCGGTCCAAGGTGAATCGCAAGGCGAATAGTTGGCAATCGGGTGAAGTCCAATGTCCTACATCACTAGAACCCGGGTATCGCACCATCCCGTATTGGGCCGGCGTGCCCTCTCGGAACGAATCGCGACTCCCATCGTCGGCGTGTTGGCGCTGAGTTGGCCAGCGCGGGTTGCTTCACTCGCTGGACTGGCTGCGGCGATGGCCTTGGCTGTCGCCGTCGCCGGCCATCTTTTCGGCGGCTGGTCGATCGGCTTGTGGGGCCGCGGCATGCCGGCCTCGGCATCGGCACGCGCGCCGCTGTTCACCAAAGCATGGCTCGCCAAGGACAAAGTGGCGATGAGGCAGTTCGTGCGTTCGGCCGACGAAGCGAAGCTGGGGGCATGGATTGCATCGACGCCAGTTCCGGCAGCGTTGGCCGGGCTTCCGCCGTCGGATCTCGCGATTAAGACCGTCTCGGTCCACCGGGACGACAACGACGGCGCCATCCTCGATGTCCAAATTTCCGCTAGACTCTCGGAGGCGGCTAGCCCGACGGCGACCGCCGCTGTCGTGGAGTATCAAACCTGGAATTGCTCCGGAGATAAGTGGTATTTCTCTCCGGAAAGACCGCCAGTCGCCATCGCCCAAGGCGCGGGTTTGTCGCGTCCGGCAGCCGCCACGTCGCCAGCCGCGCCGTCGGGAGCCAAAATGAACCGCGTGCCGAGCCCGCCGCGACCGCGCGGCGACGTCGATCTGGATTGCCATTAAACGTGCAGGCAGTGCGCCCCGTCGCGCTTATTTCGGGAAAACAAAGCATCTCGACGGCCAGAGTTTTCACGGGCGGGCCGCCTCGCTTTCGCGTTGCAATTCGTCGGGCGGGGGCTAAATTAGCGGCTTGGCCCATGCCGTGTTTTGCCGCGAGAGCGTATGCAGCCCATCGCCATATCTTCACCCGCGCCGGAGGCTGCGCCCTCTCCGACCCGTTACCACGAAGCGATGCAGTTTCTCCTCGGACGGATCGATTACGAACGGAGCACGACCGCACAATCGCCGCTACGCGAGTTCCGGCTCGACCGCATGCATGAATTGCTCGGCCGGCTTGGAAACCCTCAGCAAATGTATCCGACGATCCACGTGGCCGGCACCAAAGGGAAAGGTTCTTGCGCCGCCATGACGGCGGCGACCCTCACCGCGGCCGGTTATCGCACGGGTCTGTATACGTCGCCCCACCTGGATCGGCTCGAAGAGCGGATCATCATCGACGGCCAGTATTGTTCGCCCGAGGCGCTGGTTTCGCTCGTGCATCGTGTAGGGCCGATCGTCGCGGCGCTTGATGCTGTGCCGGGGATCGAGCCCGACCGGTCGTCGTCGGATCATTTAGCGCCGACATGGTTCGAGATCACGACGGCGATGGCGTTGTTGCATTTCGCGGCCGAACAGGTCGACATCGCGGTGGTTGAAGTCGGCCTGGGGGGGCGGCTCGATTCGACCAATGTCGTCCATCCGCTGGTGTCGATCATCACCAGCATCAGCTTCGACCACATGAAGCAACTTGGTTCTACTCTCGGCGCAATCGCCCGCGAGAAGGCGGGCATCATCAAGCCGGGCGTGCCGGTGGTCAGCGGAGTGATGAACGTCGAAGCGCAAGCCGCGATCGAAGAGGTTCGCTTCGGCAAGGATGCACCGATCATTCAACTCGGCAGAGATTTTGATTATCGCTACCAAGTGCCGCGCGATCTCGACCAAAGCGAGTCGGCTGGCACGATCGATTTTTTGATGCCGACCAGCGGCGGCATTGTCCGCTATGCAGATTTGCGGCTCGCGTTGGTGGGCCGACATCAAGCCGCCAATGCGGCGGTGTCGCTGGCGGCGATCGAGCAGATTCGCGCCTGTGGCTGGCAGATTTCCGAGTCGGCAATTCGCCGGGGGCTCGCGGAAGTGCATTGGCCGGCGCGCGTCGAGATCGTTCGCCGGCGGCCGGCTGTCGTGGTGGATGCGGCTCACAACGTCGCTTCCGTGGCCTCGTTATTACAAACGCTCGACGAGAGCTTTTCGACGTCGGCGCCGCGAATCTTGATCTTTGCCACCACGCAAGACAAACAGGTCCGCGAAATGCTCGAATTATTGCTGCCACGGTTCGATCACGTTTTGCTGACGCGCTACACCACCAATCCGCGTAGCGTTTCGATCGACGAACTGGCAGCTCTGGCATCGTCGATCTTTGCAACGCCGCACGAGCTCTGCGATACGCCCGCGTTGGCTTGGCGCCGCGCATGCGAATTGGCGACCGACGATCATCTGATTTGCGCGACCGGCTCGTTTTTCCTCGCCGCCGAACTGAGAGGGGTGGTTCGGGGCGAGGGACGAGAGGCGAGGGGCGAGTAACGGCCGGACGGAAAAAAAACCCTTCACGAATCTCGCGCGCAGCGACGGCGCCTCACGGCCCTCCCAGGGGTTAAATCTTATCAAGGCGACCGGTCGGATCGAATCGCGTTTCCCTCGCTTCCTATAATTGAATAGGGCCGATCAGAAACGGATCAGAAACCGTGGCGGCCTGTGGAAAACTCTGCGGTTTCGGAGTCCAATGTGCACGTTCTTTGCACGCTTGACGGCGTGGAAATCGCTAGCGTCTCGGAACTAATCTATTTGGCCAACCCGATTCTTGGCGTATTTTTGACTTAAATGGGGCGTGTGGCTCGGGCATTTGGTCCCGCTCGGCATCTAAGTTGCAGCCGCCTGAAAGACTTCTCGAGTTTCCGGAATGAAAGGAATTAGCATGCCACCATCGGCCACGCTGACTCGACCCATCTGCATCGGTGCGTTATGTGCGATTACGGCTGCTGGCATCGCGCTCGGCCAGGCCGGAGGTGCCGCGGAGCCGGCTGGGCAAACACAATCGACGCAAATACAATCCACGCGGCCGCAATCGACGCAGCCGCAAGCAAATGCTGCGACCCAACCGTCCGGCCAGTTGGCGAACGCTGAAGAATCCGCGGATGAAACGGCAATTCGCGCAGTCGTCGCAGCATTCAGCAAAGACTATAACGCCGGCGATGCCAAAGCGATCGCCTCGTTGTTTATTCCCGAGGGAGAAATCGTCGCCGAAGACGGAACGACGCACCAAGGCCGCGACGCCATCGAAGCGGAGTTCGTCGACATCTTTAAAGAACATCCGAAGACGACGATCAAAGACGATATCGCGAATATCCATTTTTTGAGTCCCACCTTGGCCGTCGAAACCGGCACGTCGCTGGTTACTCACGATCGTGAACAACCCGCCGAGCGGGAGCGGTATGAAGCGGTTCACGTCAAACAAAATGGCCAATGGCGGATGGCGACCGCTCGCGATTTATCGGAAGAGCAACCCTCCGGCGTCGATCAATTGCAGCAATTGCATTGGCTGATCGGCGACTGGATTGACGAGAGCCCCGACTCGGTGGTCCACACGTCGTATCGCTGGTCGGACGATCATCACTACATCCTCGGCGATTTCTCGGCGAATTTCGAAGGCAAAATGGCGATCAAGGGGACACAGCGCTTCGGCTGGGATCCGCTGGCAAAAACGATCCGCTCTTGGTCCTTTGATTCCGAAGGAGGCTTCGTCGATGGCACGTGGACCCATGAAGGCAACCAGTGGATCATCAAGACTGCCGGCGTTACCAGCGACGGCAAAGCGGCCTCGTCAACCAACTACCTCACGCATCTCCACAAGCACCGCATGACGTGGGAATCTCGCGATCGGCTGGTGGGCGGCGAAAAGACTCCCGACATCGGCCCGATTACGATCGTCCGGCAAGCGCCGGCCCCGGGTGTTTCGACATCTCGATCGTCTGCGCCGAAGAAGGTGCCCGAGAGCAGCACGGCGACGCGGACCAACACCATCGGGCAATAGCCGGACAGCTCAATCTTGAGAGGCTCGAATTCCAACGAAGACCAATACCATCGGCGGTTGTTTTTCCGACCGCAAGCAAGGTGCAATTATGAATACTTCAATCACGACAGTTCCCTTGGCGAATTCGATTCGTCGTTTTTCGTTGATGCTGCCCGCGGCAATTGTGATGGCGGCTGCCACGGCGTTTGCCCTTCGGCCGGCCTTTGCCGCTCGTGGCGGAGAACGGGGGGGCGGCGCACATTTTAGCGGCGGCGGAGCCCACGTCGGCGGCGGGGGCGAACATTTCGGCGGCGGCGCTCGGTCCAGCTTTGGCCATGCACCGACTTTCAGCACGCCCCATGTCGCCCGCGCCCCGGAATTTCACGCGGCACCGCACGAGACATTCTCAAGAACGAACGTAGCCCGACCAAATGTGTCCCGGCCCGCACTCGAGAATCATCCGGAATTCGCACAACGGCCGGCAATCGAAGGGCGGCCAGACACGATCGGCCGGATCGGCTTGGATAACCATCTGCAAAACCACTACGATTTCTTCGGCCGCCCCGGCATCGCCGATCATTCGGCACTTGGTGTTCGTCCATCGTACGTCAATCATCCGGAGTATTTCAACCGCGGTGCAACCGGGCGGACGGGAGTCGTCGCCGGCGCTGGAGCAGTTGGTCGCAATCCGCTTTTGGGCTCGTGGTATCACGGCGATTGGCACGGCTCTTGGGGCAATGGCCGATACCATTGGTATGGCCGGCCGGCTTGGTGGTGGGGAAATAACTGGTGGGGGGCCGGTTATTTGCCTGGCTACGCGGCTTGGACGATCCCCTGGAACTGGGGCTACTGGTCCTATTACAACCCCTATTACACCGCTCCCCTGACGTTCGGCAGCACCGTCGTCGATTATGCGCAGCCGATCGTTTTGGCCACTCCGCCGGCCGGCGTCAACCAGACGACAGCGCAGGACCAAGCGATGCAGTCGTTCGCGGCAGCCCGAGATGCATTCATGAATGGCGACTACCGACAGGCGCTCACGCAGGTGGACAACGCGATTGGCCTGTTGCCGAACGACGCCGTGTTGCATGAATTCCGCGGCTTGACACTGTTCGCCTTAGGCGATTACCGCCAGGCGGCAGCCTCGATCTACGCAGCGCTTTCGGTCGGCCCGGGCTGGGATTGGACGACGCTGAGCAGTTTCTATCCAGACGTCGATGTTTACACGCAACAATTACGGGCGCTCGAGCAATATGCCGGTCAGCATCCGAACCAGCCCGACGCTCGGTTCCTCCTGGCCTATGAATACCTGACCTGCGGTTACGTCGATCAGGCGATTCCACAGTTGCAAGATGTCGTTCAGCTCAATCCGAAAGACCAACTCGCGGCCCAGCTTTTGGCTTCGCTCACGAATCCGCAAACAGCATCTCCCGGCGAGACATCGACCGGCTATGTGCCGCTGCCGGGCGGCTCCACTGGCTCGGCAGCTCCGGGCGAGCCAACCCCTTCGGCCGTGCCTGTGAGCGTGGCGGCGCTGACCGGACGCTGGACGGCAACGCGGCCGGATGGCGGCACGATCGTCTTGAATCTCGGCGGCGATTCGAAATTCGACTGGAATTACACCGCCGGCGGCCAGTCGCACAACTTTGGCGGCGGATATTCGATCGCCGACAACTTGCTGATCCTGAAGCAAGGCGATTCGCCCGCCATGGTCGGACAGGTGACGATGTTGAATAACCGGCAATTCAATTTCAAAATGCCGGGCGACAATCCGAACGATCCCGGCCTCACGTTTACGCGATCATAGCTTGTATTGACCGGCGGCTAGCACCTTGCCGCTCGCACGACTGGCCCTGAGCGGGGCAACGGCCTAGTGCGGCGTCAACGCTGGAGTCTGGGATGATCAAAGCGATTCGCCCGACGATTTGCCGTCTCACTACCGACCCGCGATCTTTTGATGTGGCGCAACACAAACCCGAAGCGTAAGCGAGGGAGCGCCGCAACGGCGGCATCGTCTCGCTGGAGACGGCAAAAGCCGCATGCACATTGGATGATCGCGTTCGCGAGGGCCAACCCGCAACGGAGCGCATCCTCGCTTACGCTTCGGGCTTGTGCACGCGTGCGATATCGCTAATGGCGTCGTCTCGCTGAAGACGGAAAAGCCGCATGCACATTTGGATGATCGCGTTCGTGAGGGCGGCCCGCAACGGAGCGCTCCCTCGCTTACGCTTCGGGCTTGTGCACGTCTTCGGTATGCCTAAACCGCGTCGCGCGCAGTGAATTTTATTCTGCCGCCGACGATGACCGTGTCGGCCCTGCCGCGGAGATTCCAACCGGCAAACGGCGTGTTGATGCTCTTCGAGCGGAATCGCTCTGGATCGATTGTCCAGCGCACGTCGGGATCGATCACCGTGATATCGGCATCGGCGCCGATCGCCAGCGTTCCTTTGTCGATCCCCAGCACCCGGGCCGGGTTGATCGTCATCTTGGCCAGCGCGGTGGGCCAATCCAGATGGCCCGGCTCGATCAGCCATGTAGCCACGAGTGCCAGCGACGTTTCCAAGCCGACGATGCCAAACGGCGCCTTGTCGAGCTCGAGCATCTTCTTTTCGCGGGCATGCGGGGCATGATCCGTGACGATGCAATCGATTGTTCCGTCGGCGAGGCCGGCGATGCACGTGTCGACATCGTGCGAATCGCGTAGTGGCGGGCTCATCTTGAAGTTCGAATCGAACGTGCGCAGCGACTTGTCTGTAAGCACGAAATGGTGGGGGCAGACTTCGGTCGTCACGCGCACGCCGCGCGATTTTGCCCGGCGAATCAATTCGACGCTGCCGGCGCTCGAGACGTGCATGACGTGGATTCGCCCGCCGGTGGCCTGGGCCAGCGAAATATCGCGGCCGACCATCACGTCTTCGGCCGCCGCCGGCATTCCCGGCAGCCCGAGCAGCAGCGACACGAGCCCTTCGTGCATCACGCCTCCGACGGTCAGCTCGCGCACCTCGGCGTGGTTGAGGATCGGCTTGTCGAACATCAGGCAATATTCGAACGCCCGACGCATCAGTTCTGAATCGTAGACCGGCGCTCCATCATCGCTGAAAGCGACCGCCCCGGCCTCGACCAACTGTCCGATCTCGGCGAGTTGTTTCCCTTCGCGCCCTTTGCTGACGCAGGCCACGACGAACACATTGCAATTGTCGGCCCGTGCGGCTTGATGGCGGACAAACTCGACGGTTGCTTGCGTGTCGATCGGGGGCTCCGTGTTCGGAATGCAGGCGACGCTGGTAAATCCGCCGGCCAAAGCGGCGGCCGTGCCCGTGGCGATTGTCTCGTCTTCTTCGCGTCCCGGCTCGCGGAGATGCACGTGCATGTCGATCAGGCCCGGCGACACGATCTTGCCGGCGGCATCGACAACGACATCTTGTCCGTTCGGCAGCACATCATACGCAGCGATCTTGCCATCGCGCACCAACAGATTGGTAATTCGATCCATGCGTTGGCTGGGATCAATCACGCGGCCATTCTTGATGAGAAGCGAGGGCATCGAAGGCTACAGGCTTGAGGGGTTAGGGGAAAACGTGCGTGCCACCGGTGAACTGTTGCAGGCATGCTCCCTGTGCCGTCTGCGCTCCACAGCGGGTTGCGCACAGAGCGCGCCGACGGCATACGGAGTATGCCTGCTACTTTGGTTGCGGCTCCGCCGTCTCGGCCATCCGTCTGCTGCGGCTACGTTCGCCAAGCGTTATTCGCTTCCGACGCCGGTGATTAGCCATAACACTGCCATCCGCACTGCCAAGCCGTTGGTCACTTGTTCAAGGATCAGCGAATGCGGGCCATCGGCCACGTCGGGCGTCACTTCAACTCCGCGATTGATGGGCCCGGGCGCCAACACCAAAATATCTTGTTTCGCGCGGGCCAATCGCTCGCGGTTCATCGTATAGAGGAGAGCGTATTCTCGAACCGAAGGAAACGGCCGCGTCGATTGCCGCTCGAATTGAATCCGCAACAGATTGAGCACATCGCACCGCGGCAAAATGTCGTCGAGCTTGTACGACACTTCGATGCCCAATTCTTCCCACCGCCGCGACACCAGCGTGGACGGCCCGCAAACGATCACATGCGCCCCGAGCTTTTTCAGTCCCCAGATGTTCGACCTTGCGGTGCGGCTATGAGCGATGTCGCCCACCAAGGCGACCGTGAGACCGGCAATGCGGCCGGCTCGCTGGCGGATGGTGAGAATATCGAGCAGGCCTTGCGTGGGATGTTCGTGCGAGCCGTCGCCGGCGTTGACGACCGAGCAGCTTAGATTCTGGGCCAGCAATTGCGGAGTGCCGGGCGTGCTGTGCCGAACGACGACGACATCGACGCCCATCGCCTCGATGTTTCGCCCCGTGTCGATAAACGTTTCGCCCTTCGAAAGGCTCGAGCCGGAAGCGGAAAAATCGATCGTGTCGCCGCCGAGCCGCCGGGCCGCGAGCGAAAAACTCGTCCGCGTGCGCGTCGAATTCTCGAAAAACAGGTTGGCAAACGTTTTGCCCGAAAGCAGCGGCAATTTCTGTTGGCAGCCGCCGGTGGCCTCGCGCATCGCCACGGCGGTGTCGAGGATTATGTTAATTTCGTCGGCCGAAAGACTTTCGAGATCCAACAGATGACGTCGCGTCCAAGCCGCCGGGACGGCGCCGATTTCGAACGTGGCGATGCTCATGGATCAAAAGAGCCGCTTGGGTGATGGCTTCTGGATAATTTTGCCACGGCGACGATTCTAACATGCTAGCGGTCGAGCGGCGAGGGTGAGGCGAGAATTGGGGGATCACTGGGCGCGCGGAAGCCCAGGGAAGGCCCGGAGGACGCGATGCAAGAGGAAAACAGCGCCGGCGGCCTTCCCTGGGCTTGGGCGGCGCCCCGTGCGGCGATCACTCTTTCACAAGCTCGACGCAAATTCCGCCGGCGCGGAAGAGCTTGTGAACCTGCGTGAACCACAGTTCCTTCCGCGGGATTAACCCCAGCTCGTGGCAAACACGCAGCAGCTCCGCGCGATTGTAAGTGCGGCAACACCAGATGCGACTCGTCCAAGCTCCGCCAAAACTGTCTTCGGTCGTGAGCAATAGCATCTTGCCGCCGCGAACCATCACCCGCGCCAGCTCGGCCAACCCGATCCGCGGATCTGGCAAATGCTCGAGTACATAGCCGCACGTGACGCAATCGAACATCTCATCGGCCAGCGGCAACCGCGAAAGATCGGCCACGACGAATCGCGGCCAAGTGCTTTTCAAAATCCGCCGCGCCCGGCGAAGCATTTCCGGCGACAGATCGATGCAGGTGATCTGGGCATCGCGATCGGCGTATTTCAGCAGATGTCCGGCGATCTGGCCGGCGCCGCTGCCGACATCCAAGATCTGCCGGCAACCATGCAGATCGAATTTTCGTTCGCGCAGCAGCCGTTCGCCGAGCGGCTTGTGCAGCGAAAGAAAGCTGCACGTGGCCAGCAGGGCTCCCTTTGGTCCGGCGTAGACGCTGCGCACTTTGTCGCGATATTCATCGGAACTGACGCGCTCGATCGAGCGGTCTTCCAGGAGCATATTTACGACGTTTTTGCGGCGCTGCGGGGCCGTGGGTGTTTGTTGCGGCGGAGCCGTCGGTGGCTGTTGCGGCGGCATGGCGATTTTCTAGTGCGAACGGGATCGTTCGCGGCCAAATGAGAAATGGTCAAAACCGCCGAAACCCCAGCAGCACTTTCTATACCGGCCCCCGCACCTCTCAACTCCTCGTCCTGACACCTAACCCGATTCCCTCACCCTATACGTACACACGCCGGTTGTAGATATACCACTCGAATAACAAAACGCCTAGTGCGGCGAGGAGCAAAATTCGCCACAATTCGCGTCGTGCCGGCTCCCAATGCCTCCGTCCGTCGACTTCGACATTCCCGATCTTCATCGCTTCGTCGCTGCGAGCGCGGATGTCGCTCTCGTTCGGATCGAAGAGATTCACGGAAAACCGATGAATCGTCTTGCCCGCGGAGCGAACTTCGTAAACGCCCAGTTCGTCGGTGCGGCTGAAATGGGACGCGTTTTGTCGCCCCGCGGGCATCTCGAACGCACGGCCGCTGGGCGTCACGACCACCCATGGCCCGCCCCCATCGGCATGCAGCGCTGCCGTTTGCCCCGGCCGATAGGTCGATCCGATCGCCGCCTCGCGATTGCTGCCGAAATATTGCAAAACGTTCGACAAAAACACGGGGAAGCTAAGCTTGATCGGCCAAGTCGTGTTGGCAAACGTCTCTTTTTTTTCGACCGAAATCAGCTCGAACCCCAGCACCGCATCTTCGTATCCCTCGCGGGAAGCGATCGCCAGCAGCGGGCCCTTGTTGCTGTCGATCAGCCAGACGCTTCCGGCCGGAGGCTTCAGCGGCCGGCCCTCCATGATGTCGACGTCGCCAAGTTCCAACGACTGCATGATCGGATGGGCCCGATCGGTGTCGATGATCTGCGGCTGAACGGCGTTTTCGCCCGCGCCCCATGTAGGGAGCGGCGGCAGTGTGCCGATGAACAGCGTATTGGCTTGCGGCATCTGTTTCGGGGCGCAACGGTCATAGATGATCAGATCCAGCGCGCCCGACGCCGCTTGCTTGCCGTAATCGGGCGTATTCAAGAAGGCGGTCTTCGCTTCGCTCACGTCGGCCAATTGCCGGGCCGCCCGACCCGTCAACGCTCGGCTGAGCGGAACATCGCCGGGCGTAATCAGCAGCACGCGTGTCCGCCGCGGCGGATTTACCACCGCCCAGGCTTCGTTGTCTTGGGCCAGATAATCGCCTGGCGACAGGGCCAACCGCAGCACGCCGCTCTCGACTTGGTCCGCCGCGAAGGCCTCGCTATCCGCTCCATTGGCCGGGATTTTGACGTCCCGGGCATCGACCAGATTGCCGTCCAATCGCAGCTCTAGCGACACCGAGGCATCCGTCGAACTGTGATTCTCGAGTCGCGCAAAGGCCTGCAATTGATCCGGCTTGTCTTGATTTCGCTCGGTGCTGAAACCGACGATGCCGACATTCCCCGCATCCGCATTGCCGATCGGCTCGAAATAGGGCGTCAGGTTGCCCAATGAAAAACCGCGCACGTCGGGAAACCGCCCGTCGCTGAAGATATAGAGCTTGGCGGGCAGTGGCTCGGCCACTTGCGTGCCGCTTATTTCCGTGGCGCTGCGGCCCGGATTGGCCAATCCCGAGGCCAGATGCAACGCCTCCTCGAGCGATGTGCCGTGGTTCGTCGGTTCGATGGCGGCCAGTGCGCGCCGCAGTTCTTGGATACTGTCGGTATAGCCTTGTTCGACTCGGGCATGATCGGAGAAGCTGATCAGCATTGCCTTGTCGCCGCTGTTCATTTCGTCGAGCATTTGCCCGACGCGGCGTTTGGCCTCGGCCAGCCGATTTGGCGCTACATCGGTGGCGCTCATGCTCGCCGAGGTATCGACCAGGAAGATATACCGCCCGCCGCTAAGCCGGTTCGACCGCCAACTCGGTCGCAACAGGGCGAGCATCAACGCGGCGACGACGACCAATTGCAGAAGCAGCAATAGATTCCGCCGCAGCCGTTGCCAGAGGGTATTGACGGTCAGATCGTCGATCGACCGCTTCCAAAGAAACGTGCTGGGGACTTCGAGCGGCTGGCGGCGGAGCCTGAGAAAATACAGCGCCACCAGCGCCGGCGGCACGGTGCCCAACAGAGCCCATTGCCACCAGGAAAGCATGTTGATGAATTCCATCGTCGGAATCTCGCACGTCGGTGGCAGATCTGCTATTTCGCAAAGCCTGTCACCCCGTCACGCTCGCTAACGCTTCGGGCTAGTATGACGCTGGCAAACGCTCCCGACGCTTCGGGTCAGTATATGCACACTAGCCCGAAGCGTTAGCGAGGACGCGCGGCGATACCGCGTTCTCTTGCCGAAAAATATTGCTCATCGCCAAATCGATCCAAACAGCCCGAACCAATGCAAAAAGTGCAACACAAGACACGCATACGCGGCGGCGGCCCAATCGTCGGCCATGATGCCGAGCCCGGTCGGCAGCCGTTCCAATTGCCGAGCCGGCGGCGGTTTGCTGATGTCGAAGATTCGATGCAACACGAACCCCACCGCCAAAATCGGCCACTTGCCCACCACCGCAGCGGGCACGAAGAAAAACACGATCGGCATGCTGGCGATTTCATCCAACACGATCGAGCCCGGGTCTTTGCGTCCGCCCATTCGCCGCGCAGCCGCGGTGCAAATCGGAACTCCCGCCAGGCAGATCATCGCGGTCAAGGCGATTTGCATCCAAGGCGACGGGAATTTGTGGATGCCGCACGCCAACGGCAATCCCAGGAGCGCGCCCCATGTGCCCGGCGCCCACGGAATCCGTCCGGTCCAAAGCCCTGTCGCCAAGACGACCGACGGAGCCGTCCAAGGAATCCCCGCGTGATCGCTTCGTTGAGTTTCCATCGTGTCTGGATGCTACCGCCCCGCGCCCACGCGCACAACGGACAACCCATGAAACCGCAAGCGAGAGGCCTTCTCGATTCGTGTGGAAACCCGTTTGCGGTTTCGCGCGTCCGTCCTCCGTCCCCTCACCCTAACCCTCATCTAGTGCCTTTCCCGATCCTTTCGTATACTGCTCGCCTGGATTCGATTTTCGCGGAAAAAAATCCTCAGGACGAGGTAACGAAAATGGTCGCACCCCCGGCTGGCCACTTCGATGTGTTGGTCATCGGCACCGGGCCCGGCGGCGAAGGGGCCGCCATGCAGGCCGTCAAACACGGCAAACGTGTCGCCGTGGTCGAACGATTCGAGCGGATCGGCGGCGGTTGCACCCATCTCGGCACCATCCCCAGCAAAGCCCTCCGTTATGCGATCACCCGGCTGACCGAGGCCAATCAAAATCCGCTCTATAAAGCGGCTGGGGTGGCAATTCATGCCTCGTTTGCCGATTTGCGGCGCGGCGCGCGCAGCGTGATCGATCGGCAGGTCGATATGCGGCGCGGGTTCTACGATCGCAATCATGTGCCGGTGGTCTCCGGGCACGCGCGCTTCGTCGATCCGCATCGCATTGAGATCGCAGGTCCGCACGGCGCCAAACAGCAGATCACCGCCGATGGATTCGTGATCGCCACCGGCAGCC
The DNA here is from genome assembly GCA_036267355.1 of Pirellulales bacterium. Taxonomy (NCBI): domain Bacteria; kingdom Pseudomonadati; phylum Planctomycetota; class Planctomycetia; order Pirellulales; species Pirellulales bacterium. The sequence continues at coordinate 112,417 of DATAWG010000073.1, forward strand.
GCCCCTATCGCCCGGCCGACATCGACTTCAACCATCCGCGCATCTTCGATAGCGACACCGTCCTTGGCCTGGAAGAAACGCCGCAATCGATCACGATCTACGGCGCCGGCGTGATTGGTTGCGAATACACGACTATGTTTCGCAACATGGAGTGCAAGGTCAACCTGATCAACACGCGCTCCAAACTGCTCGAATTTCTCGACGACGAGATCATCGACGCTCTGGCATATCACATGCGCGATTTGGGCGTGCTCGTGCGGCACAACGAGCAATACGAGCGCGTCGAAGGGCGCGACGACGGCGTCGTGCTGCATTTGAAAAGCGGCAAGCAACTCAAGACCGACATTATTCTTTGGGCCAATGGCCGCACCGGCAATTCCGACAACCTGGGCCTCGAGGAAATCGGGATCAAGCCCGACGCCCGCGGCTTGATCTCGATCAACGAATCGTATCAGACGGCCGTGCCACATATATACGCGGTGGGCGACGTGATCGGTTTCCCTTCGCTCGCCAGCGCCGCCTACATGCAGGGTCGCTTCGCTGCGACGCACTTGATGACCGGGGCGGGCGATCACGTCATGGTGCGCGAGTTTCCGACGGGGATTTACACCAGTCCGGAAATCAGCTCGCTGGGGCGCACCGAAAAGGAGCTAACCGACCAGAAAATTCCCTACGAAATCGGCCACGCGCTGTTCCGCAGCCTCGCTCGGGCCCAAATCATCGGCCGCACCACCGGCATGCTCAAGCTGCTCTTCCACCGCGAAACACTGCAAATCCTTGGAATCCACTGTTTTGGCAGCAATGCGTCGGAAATCATCCACATCGGACAAGCGATCATGTCGCAACCCGGCAGTGCGAATTCGCTGCTGTATTTCATCAATACGACGTTCAACTATCCGACCATGGCCGAAGCCTACCGCGTCGCCGCCCTCAACGGCTACAACCGGCTATTCTGAACACGGGCGGAAGGCAGAGCAACCACGAAAGACGCGAATGCGAAGCGAGGGGAACCACGGATCACGCGGATGAACACGGATCCAAAGCGGACGATTAGTTCGTCATTCGGTCATTCGCGCTTCGTCATTCTTAAAGCCCTCGTCATTCGCTCATTCGTGCTTGCCGCAATTTCCATCGGAATTTGAGCTACCGTTTGGCAGCTCCCGGCCGGTTCTATTCTTCCGCGGCGCTCGTTCGGCCGCTGGCGACGTCGAATTCATACACCGCTGGAATCAGCATTGCCGCGGTCGTGAAACCGTAGGCCCCGACGACCACCAGAAACACGCCCAGCGTTTGTTGCTGGAGAAAGCTGGTGATGGCGACGAACGTCAGCGTCGGGCAAGCGATCGATGCCAACCCGATTGCGGCAGACGGATTGCGATGTCCTAGCGCCACGAACATGCTGATCCCCCCGCCGACCATGAACACGAGGAAGGGCGCCAATTGCAGTTCGAACGAGCCGCCGAACGACATCATGATTCGCATGCAAGTGGCGATGCCGACGAACAGGAAAAAAACCATGCCCAGGCTGACGGCCACCGCGTGCCGCGAGTTTATGTAGGTCAGGCCCGCGTGGACGCCAAGCGTCGCGACGAAGAGATCCGCGATCGCCAGGGCCACGATCAGATAGAACGCGTTTTCTGCCGTAGTCGCGCCCGCCAGCCAAAGATAAATGCAAAGCGCCGCCGGCAACACGATCATTTCCTTGGCGACATAAAAGACCCCACCCAGTTTGCCGAACAGGAACTCGGCGGGCGTCAGATCGGTCACGAGCAACAGGTCGAGAGCCCCGAGATCGCGTTCTGTGGTGATCGAGGTGACGGCCAGCGCATTCACCAAGATCAAGCTGAGCACCAGAAGCGGCGCGAGGGCCAAGGCAATGGCCCCACGATTGGGCAAATCGACGGTGGCCGCCGCGTGGACGCCCAGCGCCGAAAGAGCGGCCAGCACGAGATACGCCACGCGAATCGCCAGCACCTTGCGGCCATAAGCCCAGGTGCGGATTTCTCGCCAGATAATTGGGTTGTCCCAAACGTGCCGCGTCGGCTGTGGCGCGGCATGCGGCGAAGGAGCGAGCGATGCATCAGCCGCTTGAGAATCGGCCGGCTTGTGGAAAACATCTTCCCCGGCAGCTGTTTGCAATTGAATTTCGCGCGACGGATTCCACACCCGCACGCGCAGCATTGCCAAGGCATTGGCCGCCACCGTGATCAATGCCGCGACGCCGAGAAACAAATGGGCGGGCGATCCGTAGCTGCCGATGACGGCCGCTTGCCCGACGCTCGGCCGGGCGGCAATCAACACCGCCCGCCATGGGCTGATGGCCTCGCCCCAGGCGGCCGCCGAAATGCCATGCCATCGTACTCCCCATCCGCCGGCCGCGATCAGCAGTTCCGCCGCGGCGAGCCAAAACATCAGCAAGAGAAACACCAGCGCCAGCGTCTGAAACGTCTTTTCCCGCCACAGCGCAAACGTCGACCCGATGCTGCCGGCCGCGAGCGCCGTGGCCAATGTCACGGCAAACACCCAACCGATTTGCGGAAGCGACACTCCGCCGAATAATCCGATCAGCATGAACAAAGGCAGCGCGGCCATCAGTAGCACCAAAACTTGCAGCAAGCTGGAAAACAATTTGCCGAGCACGAGTTCGCTGTTCGACAGCCGCGTCATCAGCAGCAATACGAGCGTGCGGCGATCTTTTTCCTGGGCCACCGCGCTGGCCGTCAACAGCGCGGAGAAGAACAGCACCAGCGCCAACTGGAGCGGCGCGAGAAGTTGAAATACGGTCGCGCCGAAGCGGGCCATATCGCCGACATTGCGCACGTCTTGCGTGCCGGTGAGCAATAGCCATGCGGTGCAAACCAGCGTTAGCAACGCGGCCACGTAGATGGCTCGGGCAACGTAAAACCGTATCCGCCGCGGGGCGGTCACGAGTTCGCGCGTAAACACCGGCCCGATAAACAATCCCGCCTCGCTGCAAATTAGCTCGTTGCCTGGCGGCCGACGCCGCTCTCCAGCCGTTCATTGTCGCTCGCGGAGCCGAACGTTCAAGCGGTGAACGGAAAATCGACGTGCCGGGATTTGCCAGCAGTGACATCCGCGCCGTTTCAGCGCGATTCCGCGGGCACGACTTCCAGAATCAGCTTCTCGGCTCGCCGCACGAGCGCGATCGACATCGGCCGTTCGACCCGGGCCTCGGTCAGCAGGCGATGCAGATCGTCGATGCCGGTCAGTTTTTCGCCGTCGAATTCGACCAGCACATCTCCCTCCTTGATCCCGGCGCGCTCGGCCGGGCTGTGTTCTTCGACCGAAACAACGAGAATCCCGCTGTCGGCGAGCAGGTTGTGGAAGCGGATCAAATGCCGCGGCACCGGCACATCCTGCCCGGCCAAGCCGAGATAGCCGCGCCGAACTCGGCCGTCATGGATCAGCTTCCCGGTGACGAACTCGGCCGTGCTCGAAGCGATCGCGAAGCAGAGTCCTTGCGCCGGCAGCAGCATGGCCGTGTTGACACCGATCACTTCGCCGCGCGAGGAGACAAGCGGCCCGCCCGAGTTGCCCGGGTTCAAGGCGGCGTCGGTTTGAATGACGTTGTCGATCAAGCGGCCCGAGCGTGCTCGTAGCGATCGGCCGAGCGCGCTGACCACGCCGGCCGTGACTGTGAACTGAAAGCCGTACGGATTGCCAATGGCGATCACCAATTGGCCCGGCCGCAATTGCTTCGAATCGCCGAAACGAGCCGGAGTGAGATCGTTCGATGCGACGCGCACCACGGCGAGATCGGTCTCGGGGTCGCTGCCGACCAGATCGGCCCGCATGCGCCGGCCGTCGGCGAAGATTACTTCGATCTTCTCGGCGCGGTGGACGACATGATCGTTGGTCAGGATGAAGCCATCGGGAGTGAACACAAAGCCGGAACCATTGCCTGACATCCGCGGTCGACCGGAGCGGCGGCCTTGCCGGCCGCTGGGTTCGCCGCCGCGATGTTCGCCGCCGTGGCTTGCGTGTTGGACTTCGATATTCACGACCGCCGGACCAACCGTTTCCGCGGCTCGGATCACGACTTGCGAATACGCGTCGAGCGCTTCGGCTTCGCTTGCTGCGGGGTTGCCAGGCAACCGTGGCAATAATTGGCCGCTCTCCTCGCCGCGTTCCGACGGCAATGAGCTTCCGGATGGGTCAGACAATGAATGAAATCGGCTGGTCATAAAAGGTTCCTTTTGAAATAAGCGGCTTCAATACCCGCCGCTCAGAATGTTATAGTGACGCGGCGGCGAGGAAAGAACGCACCGCCGAGTGCGATAGTCACCGCAAGGAAACGCAGGCAGTAGAACGGACGACGAAAGCGACGCGCGAAACCGCAAGCGAGCTTCAATACTGATTGAGCCGGCAGCGCGCTCTAATCCCTCACCCTCACCCTCACCCTCACCCTCACCCCGATGCCCCTTTCCACTTGCCCTGCCGAGCGGACGCTTGCCGTGATCGGCGGCCGGTGGAAGATATTGATTCTGTGGCACTTGTTTCAGGGCACCAGACGTTTCAACCAGTTGCATCGCGGCTTGAAAGGCGTATCGCAGAAGGTGCTCACGCAGCAACTGCGCGAGATGGAGCGCGACGGGGTCGTGCACCGCGAGGTATTCGCCGAAGTGCCCCCAAAGGTGGAATATTCGCTCACACCGCTGGGCGAATCGCTTCGCCCCGTGGTCGAAGCGATGTGCCAATGGGGAATGCAAGGCCACGAATCGGAATGCAGTCCCGACGATTGCCCTCTCGACGGAAATCCCGAATTCCTCGCTGGCCACAAAAACCCGCAAAAGGAGACGATCCCATGATCCAATACGACATGGCCAATCTGAAGAAAATCAAGAAGATGGCCGAATTGGCCCCGGCCGCGATGAAGGCCTATCAGGCATTGGGCGAAGCGGCGACTGCCGACGGCGCGATTCCGGCCAAATACAAGGAATTGATCGCCGTGGCCGTAGCGATGACGACGCAATGTCCCTATTGCATCGAGTATCACAGCGCGAAGGCCAAAAAGATCGGCGCGACGGAGCAGGAAATCGTCGAGGCGGTGCTCGTTTCCGCGGCATTGCGAGCCGGTGCTTCGGTGACACACGGCACGCACGCGATCGACTAATCGACACAGCGATGCTCGCCCCTGAGGCTTCCGCCCGCCGGCCAATATTGCCGGCTCGCCGCAGTCGTTTTCCTGGCCGAGCCTAGCGGCATAGAATGACGGCAGAAACCGTCGAAGCCCAGCCGCCGTTCCGCTCATTCCGCAGGAGAACTGCCATGACTGCCCGACCCTCGGACGATTTGTCCTCCACCAACAACGCGGCCGAGTCGAATGAAAGGGCGTCAACGGCAGCAAGCTCAAATCTCGGGGATTCAGCAAAATCCACGGATGCTTCGGCGAACGCGGCAAGACTGCAGACGGCCACATTCGGCGCCGGCTGTTTTTGGGGCGTCGAAGCGGAATTTCGCCGAGAGCCCGGAGTGGTCGACGCCTCCGTCGGCTACGAAGGCGGAACCATGGTCAACCCGACGTATAAGGATGTTTGCACCGATCGCACCGGGCATGCGGAAGTGGTGCAAGTGAAATTCGATTCGTCGCGGGTGTCCTACGAGCGATTGCTCGAATTGTTTTTTGAAATGCACGATCCGACAACGCGAAACCGGCAAGGACCCGACTTCGGGTCGCAATACCGCTCGGTGATCTTTTATTACACTCCCGAGCAGCAGCGCGCCGCGGAAGAAACAAAATCGCGGCTCGACAAAAGTGGCCGCTTTGCGCGGCCGATCGTCACGCAAATTGTTCCAGCAGCGGAATTCTATCGCGCGGAAGAATATCACCAGCGCTATCTCGAAAAACGCGGCGAGGCGAGTTGCCACGTGCGGTGAATATGCGCAAATGGGCGCACAGCAACGTTGAGCAGGGGCACCGACCACGAAAGCATATTCCCTTGCTAGCGATTCAGACTCCTGGGCCGTACTCGGCTGGCGCGAAGGCGATCAGGAACCATAGCGATAGCCCGAGCATCAATAGCGCGACGATCGCCGGGTGAGGCGGCGGTGTGCGACCCGACGCAAGCCGGCTTGCCGACATTGGCGCTTCTGCCAGGCCACTGCCCCGCCAGCCGTCGGTTCGTTGCCAACCATCAATGGTTCGCCGCCACGGCGAATCGGCGGGGGTCGGAGTCGACGGCGCAATGGATTGGATGTCGAGGCGTGCGCTGCCAAGCACCACACATTCCAGCAACAGCAACAAACAGATCGCCGTGCGCAAGGCTGCCTCTCGGAAAAAGGGCGGTGAAGAGTCCGGCGGCCAGCACCGTCGCCGCACGGTTGCAGCCAATCAGCAAGCAACCGCCGGACCACTATTTCGAGGCGCGCGACCAGGCGCGCCGTAAAGATCGATGCGGAAACTCTTTGCGCCGATTTTTCCGCATCTCCGATGATGGTCTGCGTTGTGGTTTGCACACGCCATCGCTGCAAAATCGCCACGCGTTTCCCAAAATGCCCGCCGAGGCCGAGTTTTGCCCAAAAGGTTTGCTGAAGCGGCAGATATGGCGTAAGGTTGTCGGAGCACAGAATAGCGAGATTATCCGACGCGCCCGGCGTGGCTCGGGCAAGGCGCCGCGTTCTTCCGAAACCCGAGAAATCAGTCGAAGGCTGACCCGATGAGCAACCCGACCGCTCCCTCCCAGTTCGATCTTGGCCGGATTCTGCAAACGGCGCAACTGCCCGCGCTGCCGCAAAGCGCGATCAAGCTGCTCGAGCTGTCGCGCGATCCTGACAACGGCCCGCCGGAATTCGCGGTGCCGATCGAAGCCGATCCGGGCTTGGCCGGACAGATTCTCAAATTCGTGAATTCATCGTATTTCGGATTCTCGCGCGAGATCAGCAACGTGCGAATGGCGATCACGCTGGTTGGCATCCGTACGATCAAGAACTTCTCGCTATGGAGCGCCGTGTTCAGCCTGTTGCCGAACCCGAAATGCGGACCCTTCGATTTGAAGGCCCTGTGGCAGGATTCGTTGCGGCGGGCGCTGTTTTCGCGGGCGATGGGCAAGCTGCTCGGGCTGAAAGAGGCGGAGGAGGCATTTTCCGCGGCACTGTTGCAGGATATGGCGATCCCGCTTCTTGCCAAGGAATTGCCGGAAGAATACGTGAAGCTGCTCGAGGCCCGCGAAGAGGGACCGCGACGGCTATCGGATCTCGAACGCGAGCGTTTCGGCTGGAACCATGCCGAAGCGGCGGCGACAATGGCCCGAAAATGGAAGATGCCCGAGGCGTTCGCCGACGTGCTCTACCGCCACACCTCCACCCCGCATGGACAACCCACGACGCCGGCGGAGATGACGCAATTGGCCGTAAGCTTGTCGGCACTGCTACCTGCGGGAAGCGATGCCGGCTGGCATGAGTATGCCGAGTTCGAAAGCGTCTACACCCGGGTATTGCCGCAAGGGCCGACGGTGGTGGAAATCCTGGACCGCACGGATCGCGAGTTCAAGGAATTCGCGCCGGTGTTGAAGCTTGCGGCTCCGGCCAAGACGCTTGCGGCTTGGCACAAGGAAGCGCGGCAAGCGGCCGAGGTCGTGGCATAAGGTGACGTAGCGAAGCCGGTGCTGTCGATTCGGGGGGGTGCCCAATAGCGCCGTGTCCAACGGCGCGGCGGGGGGCGCAAAAGAGAATTTTGCCGGCCCGTTTGCCGACTCGTTTTCGCTTTTGCGGCTCTGCTCTTCGCGCCGGTTTGCCTTTTCGCTACAACACGGCCCACAGGCGGCTTGTGGTCTTCCGCGATTTGGACCACCGGGATTTGGCTTGCAGTCCCGGTTGGCTACAATGTAGCAGAGGCAAAGTGCGGATCGCGCACTGGGCGTTTCCAAACGGGAACATGGAGCACGCCGCCGTGGTTGCGGTCGAACGAATACGCCGGCAACAGATCCTTCGCGAGGCCGAAGGCTATCTGGAACTGATCGGCCTGTTTGGTGAAGATTGGGTGCCGGCGGCGCCGATTCGTCGGCGTCTAGCCCAACGGTCGCTCGACACGTTGAGCCGGCTTGCCGAGCGCAGCACTCCGAATCCGCAAACCTTCTTGCTCCGCGGATTGGCTTTTCGAGCCGCCGAACAATATGCCGAAGCCATCGAGCCTCTACAGGCCGCCGTGGCCGGCGATCCGAATTTGATCGATGGCTGGCTAGCGCTGGGCTGGTGTTACAAGCGGAGCGGCCGGCTTGAGTTGGCGATCGAGGCGCTGAAACAATCGCTTCTCGTCAGCCCGGATCAGGGCATCATTCACTATAACCTTTCCTGCTATTGGAGCTTGGCGGGAAACGTTTCTTTGGCGCTACATCACTTGGAGCGAGCGTTGGCGCTCGACTCGGATTTTCGCTCCCTAGCGGAGCGCGAGCCGGATTTCGATCCGATCCGCAATGACCCCGGCTTTCGGAGCCTGACGAGCGTGATCGTTTAGCGCGGCCGGCGATTCGCAGCGAATCAGACGCGCTCAAGGGCAAGCGCAGCGCCGGCCCTTGCGACTTGGTTCGCGACTCGCTTGCGGTTTCGGCCCGGCCAAAAAATAACTTCCGCTTTTTGGACCTCTCGCCCTACTCTCTCCCGCAAGGGGAGAGGGGCCTGTGGAGAAGTTATTTTTCGGCCAAGCCTTCGCGTGTCCGCCGTGTTCTCGGCGTTCGCCAAAAAAAGAACCCCGGCCGACGGATCATTCCGCCGGCCGGGGCAAATTGGGAACGAAAGTTTTTGAACGGATTCCGCCTTGGATGTCTCTCCCGGGTGGATACGAACGATCAAGAACTTACCAGCAGAACTGCACGCCCGCGAATCCGCCATGGAGGACCAAATCACCGTTGCTCTTCACTTCTTCGAAGTCGCCTTGTCCAGCCAGGTAGAACGGAATCTGATTGTCGGACAGGGCCAGGCCCGACGCGACGACTAGACGATAGCCGAGCGTTGCCGACCAGCGGCAATTGAAATCGTAGGTGAGGCCCAAGTCGGCCTGACCGATGAACGCGACACCCTCTTTGTGACCCGAGTAATTGAAACCTTGGACACCACTGCCGCTGTACAGGCTCGAAGTCGTCGACATGTCGTTGCCGTAGATGCCGCCCTTCGTGCCGAGGAACAATCCGCAACGATTGCAGAATCTCCAATCCAAGCGGTTACCGACCTGGAAACCGGTCAGATCGTTCTTGCAGCGGATCTCGAGGTTGGCTTGATCCGCGCCCCCAGCTTCGCCGTAATAGTCATTGGCGGCAACCGAGGTCCAAAGCAGATCTTCATCGAAGCGGAAGTAGCGGAAACCGGCCATCCACGACGACGACACGCCGCAGCTACGATCCGCTCCGCACGGGTTGTAGCACCAGTTGATTTCGACGTTGTTCACCTGATCATTGCGCTTCAACAACACCTCATCGGCGTGGGTGAAGAAGCTGTCCGCGGTTTGGGTGCCGATCATCACGTTGCCGACGGTGGTGTCCATCGGGGTGCCGAGGTCGTTGGGGCCGCTGATGCTGGCCGAGCCATTCATGTTCCAAACACCCCAGTACGTGGCCTCGATGCGGCTGTCGCAGCCCAAGCAGCGGCCGATGGTGAACTCGGCGCCGCCATCCCAGCCCGGTTTGGCTTGGGCGGTGTTCAGCACCTGATCGGCATTGTTCGTTTCGTTGTAGGTCGTCCAGTAGCGGTTCGGCTGCGTGCGGGTCATGACGAGACCGCCCGCGTAGCCGTACCACGGATTGCAGCAGCATCCGCATTCGCCGTTGCCGCCATAACCGCCTTCGCAGCCGCAACTCGACGACGGTTGCGTGGCGCCGCAGGTTGGTTCGCTCGAATAGCTCGGAGCGGTCGCGACCGAAGGCACCGAGTCGTCGGTCGCCGGGGGCGGAGCCGGTTGATTCGTGTTGGGATGAACGATCGCCCCTTGCGGGTTTTGATCCCAGCTCGAACCGCTCGGCGAGTTGTAGCTGGTGCTGACCACGCCCGTCGGCGCGGCGCCGGTATTCCAACTGGACGAGATTTCCGGCAGCGGAAGCGCCGGACCCGTTCCATAACCGGTCGGGCTCTGTGCCCACGCGGTCGTGGCCGTTGCACCGATGGCCATTGCCAAAGCAAACTTGGTGATTCTCATCTTCTACACTCCTTTGGGAAACACATTTCCATACTGCCGATGGCCGAGCGGAGCCGGGGGCGAGAGATCGCCAGACGGATCGCGCGGTCACGGGCAACCGTGAGAGATGGGAAATCCGTTCCCGTACGCGTCAATCCTTTGTGCAAATTAGGGATCGTCTGGAGTGGGGCGAGAATGTGCGGGATTCTGCGCCCCGCGAACGAAGAATCTTCAAGTCGATGACGGTGCAATCGCTGCCGATGGTGTGTCGCGCATGGTGGGCACAAAGTCGCGCAGCCCGACGCATCGCACAATCCGTATCGTGGACACGCGCACTCTGCAAAGGCGGCAGAACCCCAACCGAGTACGGAGCGGCAACCACGCGGGGCGCCAAGTTAGCTCGCAGTCGGCGATTGTCAAGCGAACCGGCGGCCGAGATTCCATCGCGGAAATTCGTGGCCCGGAAGCCGCGGATTGGGCATGCATCGCAGAGAAAACATGTCCACGCAGAACCGTGGGCATGGCGCCCGGCAGCCACGGAGTGTCGCGGGCCGTTACATGCGCTAATGCTGGTATTGCCAGCACGGCCGGCACATTTTTGGCCGAAAAAATGGTAGCCAGAATCGGCCGAATCGTTATACTACGACGCGAGCAGTGGCTGAGCCGCGATGCGTTCTACCGCCAGCGGCTTGAAAACGGATGTTTCATTCTTACCCAGGGAGGGATTCCTCGATGCCTCGTACTCGAATTCCATTGAACCATGGCGCCGGCGCCGCTCGAGATCTTCGCGATCGCTTGGACATGAGCACGGCCGAGATCGGCTTATCCGTGCGCACGACCAATTGCCTCGAAGAACGCGGCATCTTCACGGTCAACGATCTGCTGCACTCGACGCGCGAAGATCTATTGAGTATCTCAAACTTCGGCGAGAAGACGCTCGAAGAAGTCTATATCGCGCTGGAGAAGATCGGATTCTTCCGGCCATCGCGCTGCGAGACGGCCGCGATCTGAGTCGAAGGTAGCGGCTGGCCAAAGATGGGCCCGACACGCGAAACCGCAAGCGAGATGCGCGCGCTGGCGATTGGGCTTGAGTTCGCTTGCCGGTTCCGTGCGTCGGATCGCCGCCCGACCCACCGCTCACTTCGCCGCTGCTTCTTCCCAATCGGCGAGCATCGCGTCAACGAATGTTTCGGGATCGAAGGGAGCGAAGTCGTCGGGCTTTTCGCCCGTGCCGATGAATTTAACCGGAAGCGCAAATTGCTGCCGGATCGGCACGATGACGCCCCCCTTCGCCGTGCCATCGAGCTTCGCCAAGATGATGCCGGTGCATTGCACGGCAGCAGCGAAACCGCGCGCCTGACTGACGCCATTTTGCCCTCCCGTCGCGTCGAGCACCAACAACACCTCGTGCGGCGCATCGGGAATTCGCTTGGCGATGACACGCTGGATCTTCGTCAGCTCGGCCATCAGGTTTTGCTGCGTCTGCAGGCGGCCGGCGGTGTCGATGATACAGACATCGGCATTCTGTTCGACGGCGGTGGCCACGGCACGGTGGGCGACGCTTGCCGGGTCGCTCCCCGGCGTTCCGGTGACGATTTGGGCGTCGAGCCGGCGGGCCCATTCGCTCAATTGTTCGATCGCGGCGGCCCGGAATGTATCGCCGGCGCCGAGCACGACACGCTGCCCCTGCGAACTGAAGAATCTTGTCAATTTCGCGATGGACGTCGTTTTTCCGGAGCCGTTCACCCCGGCAATCATGATCACGGTCGGCCCTTCGGCCGCGGTTCGCAGCGGCGCGGCGTCTTGGGCCATGAGCTGCTTCAACTGCTGCGCGACAATGCCGATCACGTCGGACATGTGGACCACTCGGGCGCGGAAATCGGTGCCGATTTGGTTAACAATCTGTTCGGCGGCAGCAGGCCCCATGTCGGTCTTGATCAGCACCGCGCGGAGTTCTTCCAAGAATTCGTCGCTGACGAGCCGACCTTCCTTCTTGAACAGGTCGCGAACGTCGGTGAAGAGAATCTGGTGGGTCTTCTTGAGCCCCTGCTTAAGCCGCCCGAAGACGCCGGACGGCTTGGCCGGTTCCGTAGCGGGCGCGTCGGCCGGCTTTGGTGGCGCCGGGGAAACCGGCGTCGCCGCCGCGGCCGGTTTCTTGAACTTATCAAATAGCCCCATTATTCATGCGCCTCGCTGCTGTTATTCCCTCACCCTGCCCCCTCACCCTCACCCTATTCTTCCTGCTTCCCGTGCCCTTCGAGAAAGCGGTCGAGAATACCGTTGACGAACTGCGCCGATTGGGCCGTGCCAAATCGCTTGGCCAATTCCACGGCCTCGTTGATTGCCACACGGTCGGGCGTGTCAGCATAGAGAATTTCATAAGCGCCCAGCCGCAACACGTTGCGATCCGTCGTCGCCATCCGTTCGAGGCTCCAATGCTCCGCCGTGCGGGCAAGCCGCGCATCCAACTCGCTTCGATTCCGACGCACTCCCGCCACGAGCGATCGAGCAAACTCGACCAATTCCGCAAATCGCAGCCGCGATTGCAAGAACTCATCGGCCACGCCCGGATTCATGGCCGGATTCAGATCGTCCTGGTAGAGCACCTGCAGGGCGACTTCTCGTGCTCGGCTGCGTCGCGACATCGTGTGAAATCAATACGTGTGGTTAATACTTCGATCGCAAATGGCGAACCTGCCTCATTGGAGCAGGCGCACTCCGTGTGCCGTCTGCGCGCCGCTACGCACAGAGCAGCGCAGACGGCACACGGAGTGTGCCTGCTACTTTAGGCGCGGTTCCGCTGCACTGCGCCATTCCATATCGTGCTCCGAAATAATGCGACCCCCTCACTCCGGCAATTGGCGCAGCAGGCTGACCATTTCCAACGCGGTCTCGGCACACTCCGCTCCTTTGTTTCCCATGTTGCCGCCGGCGCGGTGGATGGCTTGTTCGAGCGTATCGCACGTCAACAAACCGAACAAGACGGGAATCCCGCTGCGCAAACCCGCATCCATCAAGGCCATGCTCACTGCGCGGTTGATGTGCTGATCGTGCGAGGTTTCGCCGCGAATCACTGCCCCGAGCGCCAGCACGGCAACATATTGCCGGCTTCCCGCAAGCCGATCGGCCACGAGCGGCAATTCGAACGCACCGGGAACCCACGCCACCTCGATCGCCTCGCCTGCGACGCCATGCGAAACAAGCGTCTCGACGGCGCCGGCCAACAACCGCTCGGTGATCGAATCATTATACCGCGAGACAACGATCGCCCACCGGCCGGGCGAAGCAGCGAGCGATCCCTGAAAAGTCTTCGCCATGCGCCCTCTCGACATTTCGCGGCCGTACTCGTCCCTCGTCCCTCGCCCCTAGCTCTTCATGCTCATCAAAAACTCGGCATTGCTGCGCGTCTTCAGCATCCGCGTGGTGAGCAGTTCCATGGCGTCGGGCGGATTCATATCGTTCAGCACGCGTCGCAGTAAGCAGATACGGCGGTACTCCTCGGGGTCTAGTAGCATTTCCTCGCGCCGCGTGCCACTGGCATTGATATCGATCGCCGGCCAGATGCGCTTGTCGACCAATTTGCGATCAAGCACGATTTCGAGATTGCCGGTGCCTTTGAATTCCTCGAAGATGACTTCATCCATGCGGCTGCCGGTTTCGATCAATGCCGTGGCGAGGATCGTCAACGAACCTCCTTCTTCGACCTTGCGAGCCGAACCGAAGAATCGCTTCGGGCGCTGCAAGGCGTTGGCATCGACGCCGCCGGAGAGAATCTTGCCGGAGTTCGGGCATTCGGCGTTCCAGGCGCGGGCAAGGCGGGTGATTGAATCCAGGAATATCACGACATCGTAGCCGTATTCCACCATCCGTTTGGCCTTTTCGATCACCATTTCCGACACTTGAATGTGCCGGGCCGACACTTCGTCGAACGTCGAGCTGATCACCTCGCAATTGCGGCCTTTGACTTGCCGCTCCATGTCGGTCACTTCTTCCGGCCGCTCGTCGATCAATAACATGATCACGTAGCATTCCGGATAGTTGGCGAGCACGGCCTTGGCCATCTTTTGCAGCAAGATGGTTTTGCCCGCCCGCGGCGGACTGACGATCAAACCCCGCTGACCGAATCCGATCGGCACGATCAGGTCGATCACGCGCGAGTTGACTTCTTCCGGCGTCGTTTCGAGCACGATGCGCTGATCGGGATGCAGCGGAGTGAGGTCGTCGAAGAAGACTTTTTCGGCAAGCTGATTCGGATCTTGATAGTTGATCGCTTCGACACGCAAGAGCGCGAAATAGCGCTCGTTTTCCTTCGGCGGACGGATTTGACCGGAAACCGTCGCGCCGGTGCGCAGCCCGAAGCGGCGAATCTGGCTGGGCGAAACATAAATGTCGTCGGGGCACGAGAGATAGTGGTAGTCGGGGCTGCGGAGGAATCCAAAACCATCGGGCAGAATTTCGAGTGTGCCCTCGCCAAACATCAGGCCGTTGAGCTTTACGCGCTCTTTGAGGATCTTGAAAATCAGATCTTGCTTCTTGATGCCGGTGATTTCGGTGAGATTCTCTTGCCGTGCTTCGTCGATCAATTGCGGCATCGACATCCGTTGCAATTCGGCGATGTGAATGTCGCCCTGCTTCACCTGCTCGTAGCGAAGATCGGTATCGTCGCGCACGAAGCCGCGATCGGCCTCCTCGGCCAGCTCTTCGGCCAGCGATAGCGGTTCGTCCAACAGGGATTCATCGATTGACGGCGGCGTGTCTTCGACCGGCGGGGCCGCTTTGCGTGCCCGGGATCCGCGAATATCTGACATGCGACTCTCTCCTGAAATGAAACGGAGTGGTCAGCGCACTGAAGGCGCCGACGGCGGGTGAATTCAGCTTTTTCGTTCAGTCACATCCTGCGAATTGAACGCCACATCAGGCGTTGAAAAATGGATTGGCCTCCAAGCAATCGAGCGAACGGAAGCATTTTCCGCGCCGACGAAAGGAGCAATGCCTGCCTTTCAACGACTACCACCAGCGGTTGATTACCAACTGGTTGAACACGACGCATACTTTTGTCGCCGGCGAAGTTTGGACCATGGCGGCCCATTCGACGAGACACGCGAAACCGAAACAAAGTTCGACGGCGGGAATTCCGGATGGCGAAATGACACGAAGCCGCAGGATGGAATACCAATTGGCTTTTTTGGCTGGCGCCCGGTGAGAACGCCACCGATCGCTTCGGGATTGGCCGATTGGGCTGGCCTACCGGCAGGAGCCGGGAAGGGTGGGACTAGCCGACAAGGGTCTGCCAAACCTTTTCAATCTGGTTTTGAGTATACCCCAGAGAGCCCGAGTTATCTACGACAAAATCCGCAAGCGCTCGTTTCGATTCGACGGGTGCCTGCGCGGCTTCGCGCCCGGCAAAATCTTCGCTCATCCAACCCCGTGCCACTGCCCGCGCTCGCCGCACCGCCTCGGGACAATCAACGAAAACCAGTGCATCGCAAAGATCGTCCCAGCCTGCCTTTAGCAATACAGGCGCGTCGAGAATCACCACCGGCACCCCATCTGCTAGCATCCGATCGGCTTGGTTTCGCAATTGATGGCGGATAGGCGGATGGGTCAGGGATTCCAGTACGGCTAACTCTTGCGGAGCATTCGGCTGCGAACCAAAAACAATTCTGCCCAAAGCCGGCCGGTTCACCTGACCATCCGGACCGAAAACGCTCGGGCCGAAATGCCGCCGAATCGCTTCGCGCACGCTCGGCAATCGAAGCACTTCGTGTCCCACCGTATCGGCATCAAGCACCTCGGCCCCGCGCTGCTGAAAGAGCCTCGCCACTTGGCTCTTTCCCGCCGCGACGCCACCGAGGAGGCCGATGATTTTCATGGGAAATGGCTGCTAGGCGTGATGCTCCCCGCGGCGGAGAGGCGCTGGGGCGTGGCGACCACGAGCCCGCTTGCGGCCCCATTATATCGCGTTGTGTCGGCCGCCGCATGTGCCCCAAGCCTTCTGCGCAGACATGCCGGCCCGTGCCCCGCGCCGCTGGCCGTCATTCCTCGCACGGGTTGATAGCCGTAAGCCCATCCGCGCACGCTGCTGCGAAAAGTGACGCGTCGGCGCAGACGAATTGGACCTCGATTGCCGACCTCAGGCTCGATCTAAGGGCGAGGCAGCCGCCCAATTGCACCGCGTCGTATGCCCGCAGAGCGTGGCGATCGATTGCACCGGCGGCCTCGTCCAAAACCACGTCGTTCAGCGGCTGCACCTGAAAGATGTTGGCCGCGTGCTGTCCGAAATCACGCAGCAGGCCCTCCGCCACGAGCGGTTCCACATCGCCGAGCTTCGCGCGGCGGCGAATCGCCGCGCGAAACTCGATTCGCGACAAAGAAACGATCGCGAGGCGGTGGCCCGCATCGGGATGCGCGAGCGCGAGCATTCGCTCCGTGCCGGTCTCGCGCACGTAGAGCTTCACCAACGCGCTCGTGTCAAGATACAGAATCGCCACTAGAAAGAATCGCCACTAGAAAGAATCGCCACTGCCTACCGGCGCTCCGCCAGGATGGTGGACGACAATTCCGGACCGCGCAGTGCGATCGGGCTGAAAAGAGATCGCTCGGCGGCCGATTCAGCCAAGATCCGCTTGCCATCCGGATGGTCGCGATTTACACGGATCGCGGTCGTCGGAAAGCTCGGCTCTCGCGGGTTGGGAACGGAGTTTCGCAACACGACACCCTGTTCGATGGCCTGGGAGAGGACGGCACGCCGCCCATCAGGGTCGCGCGCCCAATCAAAACCTCGCAGTGGAAGAAAAGAATCGCGAAAAGTTTTGAGTCCCACAAACTCGCGGAATCGCGGCTCGCGCTCGGCTGCGTCCAGTGTTCGAACCAAGTCCGCCAGCGGATCACTCGCGCCGCCAGGAGCCATGGAGGCCTTCGCGCCGGTGCCTGATTGCTCGGCAGGCTCGAACGAAATCACGATCTCGCACAGCGCCGGATCGAAATAGGATGCGTCGGCAGTCCGGCGTATCTTGCGATGGCCGTCCGTGTAGCGAAGAGAAACGCGCGCTTCCATTCCTGCTGGAGCAACGAATGCTTGAAGCGCCTTGGATTCGCGGGAAAAGTCAATACGCGAGAGCAATGCTTCGAGTTCCGCCTGCACTTGCCCAATGGTCCTTACGATACTCATACGACAATTTTCATAGCATAGATATAACATCCGGCGGCGGTAATTCCGCTCGCTCCGGATATGATAGTTAAAAATAAAAAAGTTGCAAGCTGAAAAACGACGAAACAAGGGAAATCCTGTCCCCCGGGCGAAAATGGCGAATATTTCCGCCGTTCTCGGCCTGAAAAGCCGTGGCCTATACACCCCACGGTTCGCAATCGGCCCAGTTGCGGCCGGTTTTTACGTCGACTTTCAGCGGCACCGACAACGGCAATACGCTCGACATTTCTTGCCGCACCATTTCCACCAGACGATCGACTTCCGCCAGCGGAGCCTCGAAAACCAATTCGTCGTGAATCTGGAGCAGCATCCGCGCCGACCAGGGCTCCGCTCGCAAGCGGCGATGAATGTTGATCATCGCCAGCTTGATCAGATCGGCGGCCGAGCCTTGGATCACGGTGTTGATCGCCGTTCGCTCGGCGAGATTGCGCTGCGGCACCGCGATGCATTTTGGGCCCCGCACCGGCGGCGCCACGTCGATCGGTTCCCACTCCAGCCCCGCGTCGGCGGGCGAAAAATCGGCGTCGGGCAGCCCTTCGGGTTCCGGCGAACCCGCCGATTCCTCTTCGCCCGCAATGTCGTCCGGTGCGGCGGCCAGATTTGCCGACAGGTTCGGCGGCCGAACGCCGCGGATCGCTCGCCGCCGGCCGAGGATCGTGCTCACATAGCCCTGCCGGCAGCAGTCGGCCAAAATCGTTTCCAAGAATCGGCTGATGCCCGGGTAGCCGGCGAAATAAGCGCGAATGAATTCCGCCGCTTCGGCCTGATCGATGCCGAGCATTTTCGACAAGCCGAACGGGCTCTGGCCGTAGATCACGCCGAAATTCACCGCCTTCGCCACGCGCCGCATTTCCGACGTGACCGCGTCGAGCCCGACGCCATACACCTGGCTGGCCACTCGGGCGTGGATGTCTTCGTCGCGATCAAAGGCGGCCCGCATCGTTGCATCTTCGGAGAGATGCGCGAGCACGCGCAATTCGATCTGCGAATAATCGGCCGCCACGAGCAGCCAGTCGTCTTGGCCCGGCAAAAAAGCCGAGCGGATTTCGCGGCCTTCCTGCGTGCGAATCGGGATGTTTTGCAGATTCGGATCGCTCGAACTAAGCCGGCCCGTCGCGGCCACGGATTGATTGAACGACGCATGCACGCGGCCGGTCGCGGGATGGATCAGCTGCGGCAACGCGTCGACATACGTGTTTTTCAACTTCGCATACTGCCGGTATTCGATGATCTTGGCCGGAAGTTCGTGCCGCCGGGCCAGTTCTTCGAGCACGTCGGCATCGGTGCTTGCGCCGGTCTTGGTCCGCCGCAGTCGCGGCAATTTCAGTTCGTCGAAGAGAATCTCTTGCAATTGTTTTGGCGAGCCGATATTGAACTTTCGGCCTGCGAGGGCGTAAATTTCCTGCTCGGCCGTGGCCAGCTTTTCGCCGTATTGCTTGCTCAATTCCGCGAGCCGGGCCGAATCGACGCGGATGCCGTTGTATTCCAGTTCGGCGAGCACTTCCACCAGCGGCACCTCGACTGTTTCCAGCAACTCCTTCAAGCCAGCTTCGGCCAACCGCCGCTCGAGCGGCGGGCGAATTCGCCACACGATATCGGCATCTTCGGCCGCGTAGTGCGTGATTTGCGGAATCGGAACCTCATCCATCCGCTTTTGATTTTTGCCGCTGCCGATCAGTTCGCTGATTTTCGTCGTGGTGTGGTTCAGATACCGCACGGCCAATTCATCGAGATTGTGGTTCCGTTCGCCGGCGTCGAGCAGATAGCTGGCGAGCATCGAATCGAACGCCACACCCCGCACCTCGATCCCGGCCGATCGGAACACGATCAGATCGTATTTCAGATTCTGTCCGATCTTGCGAATCGCCGGGTTTTCCAACACTGGCCGCAAGGCATCGAGCGTCGGCTGTAAATCCAGCACTCGCGAACCGGCAGGCCCGCGAATCGGCAGATAAAAGCCTTGGCAATCATGCCACGAGAACGAGATACCAACCAGCTCGGCCCAGCGCGGCGAGATGCTCGTGGTTTCGGTATCGAGCGAAATCACGGGTTGCTGCGAGAGTTGTTCAACCAGCCAGCGGAGCCGGTCGGGCGTGTCGATCGTCTCGTACGCGGTTTCGATGGGCGCGGCTACGGAGCGCACATCGGCGGCTTGCCCGCGCATCTTCGATGTTAGGCTATGGAAACCGAACTCGGCGAAAATATCCGCCACCCGGGCCGGATCGTATCGACCCGGTCGGCCGCGTTCCCACTCGATGCGCACCGGCGTTCGCGATTCGAGCCGTACGAGTTGCCGGCTCAGGAGCGCTTGCTGCCGATGCTCGCGGAGATTTTCTTGCCGCTTTTTCCCCGCCACTTCGTCGATGTGCTCGAGCAGATTGTCGAGCGAATCGAATTTTTGCAACAGATCGCGGGCCAGTTTCGGGCCGATCAGCGGCACGCCCGGCACATTGTCGACCGAATCGCCCACCAACGCCTGGAAATCGACGACCTGATCCGGCCGGACTCCCCAATCCGCTGCCAGCGCAGCGGCGTCGTAGACCTGATTCTTGCGGATGTTGAAAATCTTCACGCGCTCGGTGATCAATTGCCGGCAGTCCTTGTCGCCGGTGACCAAAAAGCATTCGCCGCCCCGCTCGTCGACCAATCGCGCCACAGTGGCCAGAATGTCGTCGGCTTCGTAGTTTGGGGCCGCCAAAACCGGAATCGCCATCGCCTCGAGCACGCGGCGGATCGAGCCGATCTGGGGCCGCAAATCTTCGGGCATTTCGCCGCGATGCGCCTTGTATTGATCGAATAGCTCGCTACGAAACGTGCCGCCCGGTGAATCGAACGCACAAAACAAATAGTCGGGCTTGCGCTGCTCCAGTAGGTTCAGCATGTCGCGCGTGTAGCCGAGCACCGCACCGACCGGTTCACCGCGCGGCCCGGTCATTTCGGGAAACGCATGAAAGACCTGGAAAATAAGTGAGAACGAATCGACGACAGACACCGTCTTCCCCGCCAAACTCTCCGGCAAGCCGAGCTGCGCATCCTCGGTCGACGGCAGCGCACCGGAAGCGACGGGAATTTCTTCGGCGACCGCGACGGGCGCTTGCGGCACGGCAACCGACGGCGGTTGTTCGACAATGCCGGGCGGCGTGCCAACCATTTCCGGCAACATCGTCTGCCGATCGCGACTTTTGCTTTTTGACGAAGGCATTGTTGATCGACTCAATCTCGCCGCGCAGGCGCAGTGTTCGGGGAAAGAAGCGTTCGCGCGCGCCTCGCGGTTAGTTATTCGCAGCGCGGCCGCCGAGTATTCCTTGCGACGCACTGTCTCAAAACCCGCCGATAAGCACACTCGCCCGCGCCGTAGCGCACCAGGCTTGTGTTGCGAAGCCGAGGGTCAATCGATGCTGCCGAAGGCTTCGCGCTGTTCGCGGCGGTCGAAATCGCGCAGCGCGTCGATTACGGGCTGCAAGTTGCCGGCCAAGATACTGTCGAGCTTGTAGAGCGTCAGGTTGATGCGGTGATCGGTGAGCCGGTTGTCGGGAAAGTTGTAGGTGCGGATGCGCTGACTTCGGTCGCCCGACCCGACAAGCGTGCGGCGTTCGTCGGCCCGGCGCTGGTGTTCCTGTTGCCGCTTCAATTCATAGAGCCGCGTCTTAAGCACGCGGAGGGCCTTTGCGAAATTCTTGTGTTGGCTCTTTTCATCCTGGCATTGGACCACCAAGCCGGTTTCATAGTGCGTAAGCCGGATTGCCGAGGCGGTTTTGTTGACGTGCTGTCCACCCGGCCCGCTGGCGCAGAAAATATCTTTACGGAAATCGTCGGGCTTGATTTCGACTTCGACGTCTTCGGGCTCCGGCAGCACGGCAACCGTGGCGGCGGAGGTGTGGATGCGGCCCTTGGCTTCGGTTTGCGGCACACGCTGCACGCGATGGCCGCCGCTTTCGTATTGCAGATCGGCGAAGCAACTGTCGCCTTCAAGACCGAGCACGATTTCCTTGAACCCGCCCAATTCGGTGGCGCTCATTTCGAGCACTTCGATTTTCCAGCCGCGCGATTCGCAATAGTGGCGATACATTTCATAAAGATCGCGGGCAAATAGGGCCGCTTCGTCGCCGCCGGTGCCGCCGCGAATCTCCATCACGCAACGGTTGCGATTGGCGTCGTCACCGCCGGCGGTCAGATCGAGCAGTTCGTCCCAATATTTTTCTCGCTCGGCACGGAGCTCCGGCAGTTCGGCCTCGGCCAATTCACGCATCTCGCTATCGGAGCCGGCGATCATTTCCTGCGTTTCGGCGATTTGCGAATTCAACTGCTTGAATTTGCGGAATTTCGTGGCCAGCTTGGCCAGCGAGCCGTGTTCGCGCGCGATTGGACCCATGCGGGCCGAATTGGCCAGCACTTCCGGATCGACAAGCAATCGCTCGAGCTCTTCGAAACGAGCCAGTTTTTGGTCGAGAACGTCACGCATGGGATTTTTTGTTGGATGCGGGCAAAAGTGCTACGGGCGTGGGGCGATAGCGAATTTGCGTTCCCCCCGTTGGCTCGGCAACGCAAAAGTATGGCAGCCGCGGGCGCGGGGCGGCAATAGCGGTCGGCCCATCGTAGGTCAGCCTTTCCAGGCCGACGAGCGTTAGAGAACGCGGAGCCGAAAACAGCAGTCAGGCTGGAAAGCCTGACCTACGGCACTGTACGCCCACGGGCAGACGGCGAAAAGAGAGGCTGCGGCTACGATTCGGCCGCGGGGGCGGCAGCAGTGTCGGCAGGTTGCTTCTTGCCGCGCTTCAGGCTGGCATAACCGGCGCCGGCGAATTTCGTTTTGAACTTTTCGATCCGGCCGGCGGTGTCGACGAACTTCAGCTTGCCCGTGTAAAACGGATGGCAGACGTTGCAGATATCGACCTTCAACTCCGGCACGGTGCTGCGGGTCGTAAACGTATTGCCGCACCCGCACTTAACCATCGTTTGGACGTATTTTGGGTGGATGCCATCTTTCATGTTCGGAGTTCCTTCACGACATCAGCGGAAACACGGAAGTTTACCGATCGATTTGCACTAAGGCAAGTGCTTCGCGTGCCCGCTTGCCCCGCGAAAGCGCGACCGTCTCTTGCTAGCCTCGGGGTGGACGGGCTATGATGCGAGACTCAAAATCTCGGGAAAACAAGGATTCCGGCATGCGTCACGTGATTTCGGCCGTGGTTCAAAACGTTCCTGGCGTGCTCGCTCATATCAGCGGAATGCTCGCCTCGCGCGGCTACAACATCGATAGCCTCGCGGTCGGAGCCACGGAAGACCCCAATCTGTCGAGAATGACGTTCGTCGTCGTCGGCGACGATCGCGTCTTGGAACAAGTCAGCCGGCAATTGGAAAAGATCGTCACCGTCGTGCACGTCGTCGACATCAGTTCGCAAGACTTCGTCGAACGCGATCTGATGTTGATCAAGGTGCGGGCGCCGGCAGGGGGCCGGCGCAGCGAAGTGTGCGAATTGGCCGAGATTTTTCGAGGTCGCATCGTCGATGTCGCCGCCGAAGAAGCGATCGTCGAGATCGCCGGGCCCGAGAAAAAAATCGAGGCCTTCATCGATCTCATGCGGTCGTTCGGCATCATCGAATTGGTTCGCACGGGGCGGATTGCGATGGTCCGCGGTGGCTGCGACCGTGCGGCGGCAAAGCCGGTAAATTCGCTCACCACATCCGCCTCCGACGCATCGCTTGCCAGTGCAACCGGCTCGGTGTGAATTCGGTGATCCAGTTTGCAACCCGCGACATGACGACACGGACGTGCGAGTCGTCGTGCTGTTTTTATTCGGCCGTTCCGCTTTGAAATGGCCTAGAAGTCACTGCTTGGAAATTACTGCCCACAGGAAAAATTCAGCGATGACCGCAAAGACCTACTACGATTCCGATGCCGATCTGTCGCTGTTGAAGGGAAAAACGATTGCCATCCTTGGCTACGGCTCGCAAGGCCATGCCCAGGCCCAGAACCTGCGCGATAGCGGCTGCACGGTGATCATCGGCCAGCGGCCGGGCGGCGCAAATTACGACTTGGCCGTGAGCCATGGTTTCGAACCGATGCCGGTCGAGGAAGCCTCGAAACGGGCCGACTTGATCAATATTCTCTTGCCCGACGAAGTGCAGGCCGACATTTATCGCCAGCACATCCGACCGCATCTCAAGGCCGGCAATTTGCTGCTCAGCTCGCACGGTTTCAATATCCATTTTGGGCAGGTCGAACCGCCGCCGGGCGTGGATGCGGCATTGGTGGCGCCGAAAGGGCCCGGGCACCTCGTGCGCAGCGAGTTCGAGCGCGGCGGCGGCGTTCCGTGCCTGATTGCCTTGAGCCCCGGCGCGAGCCAGCAATCGCGGCAATTGGCGCTGGCCTATGCCAAGGGCATCGGCGGCACGCGGGCCGGCGTGATCGAGACCACATTTGCCGAAGAAACCGAGACCGACCTCTTTGGCGAGCAAGCCGTCCTTTGCGGCGGAGTTAGTGCACTTGTGAAGGCGGCATTCGAAACGCTCGTAGAAGCCGGATACCAAGAGGAAATGGCCTATTTCGAGTGCATGCACGAACTGAAGCTGATCGTCGATCTGTTTTATCAAGGCGGGTTGAACTATATGCGCTATAGCGTTTCCAACACGGCGGAATACGGCGACTACACGCGCGGACCGCGGATCGTCACCGACCAGACCAAGGCCGAGATGAAGAAAATTCTTGCGGAAATCCGTAGTGGCCAGTTTGCACGGGACTGGATCTTGGAAAACAAGGCAGGGGCGCCGTCGTTCAAGGCCATGCGCCGGGCGGAGCGCAGCCATCCGATCGAAGAAGTCGGCCGTAGGCTGCGGCGGTTAATGCCGTGGATCAAGTCGAAAGAGGTATGATCGGTCGCATAGCGGGGATGGGCCGTTTGGGAGCAGCTTCCTTGGAATCTTTTTTCGCGACCACGAAACTTTTGACGGAACCGGCTGTTCAATGTGGTATTGGCGGTGATCCCTTTTTTGTAGGAGGCGTCTGGAATGATCGGCTTACCACGTTTGGTGCGGAGCCTAGGGGTGGTAGCACTGTTGCCAGCGGTGGCGTTTTGTGCCGAACCGCGACGGGAAAACAGTTCGACAACTTCACAGGCAGTTGTTTCGAAGGCTGCTGTTTCGCAAGCGACAGTTGCCGTTTCGAAGAATATCATCGCCGTAGCGTCTGAACAGTTGAAGAGTTACGAGCAGGCTTTGGTGTCGATTGAGCCCTCGCCGCTGATGTTTTTTGCGGCGGATGAGGCTGGGCCTGCCTCGCGGCCAGGGCCGCGATTTCGCGGAGCGGTCGCGTTCCGAGCTTTTACACCCCAATTGCTGCCGCCGGGCATAGATCAAAATCTCAAGCTTTCGGATGAGCAAAAAACGAAGCTCTCGGAGCTGCGAGAGGAGTATCAGAAAGCCCAGTTCGAAATGATGGGCAAAGTGCGAGCGGAGCTTGAAAAGTCGCAAGCTGACATCCAAAAGGCGCAAGCGTCGGGTGATCGGGCGGCTGTGGAAAAACTGTTCGTCCCGGCCCGCGAAAAATATCTCGATCTGCGTAAAGAATACGTCGGCAAGGCTTTATCGCTCTTGAACGATGACCAAAAGAAAGAGCTTTCGACCTTGAAAGCCGCAATGCGAGCTGGCGGTCCGACGTTTCAAGTGCAAATCGCCCAGGGGCCTGGTTCTGAGCCGGCCTACGAAGGTCATCATCATCACGCTTCGCCGAGCGACTCGGAGGCACCGGCCGGCGAACGTGGGCCTGGCGGCGCGTTCGGTCATGCCCATCACCATGGAGCGCATGCTCAACTTGCGGCCGACGGGCGTCATCCCGAAGCCAAAGAGCATGAAGCCAAAGAGCATCATGCTCCGAAAGATGGCGACGGCAAGGACGGCGAAGCAAAGAAGAAACACGGGCACGGCGAGGCCGCTTGGGCCGGCCATGCCCATCGTGGCGCTCCACAAGGGCCAGCGCATCATGGTGAAGCTGCGAAGGGTAAGAAAGCCGGCGGCATGACCGCAGGCAATGCCAAGCATGGCCATCACGCCAAGCATGGTCATCAAGGCGGCTTCATGGGCGCCGGTCATCCTGGTTTCGGACATGGGGGTTTCGGCGGCCATCATCAGGCCTTCGGTGCATCGTTCCACGGTCATCATCACGAAGGTTTCGGCGGCCATCAACGTGGCTTCGCTGGCCACCAAGCCGGCTTCTCCGGACATCACGGGTGCCATCATGGTCACGGTGGGTTCGGCGGCGCCGGGTTCGGCCACGGTCATGCTGGCCACGGTCATGCTGGCCACGGTGGATTTGCTGGCAACACGCACGGCGGTCACGGTCGCGGAGAACGTGGCCATGGTCGTGGGGCGTGGGGCCGCGGCGGTCACGGCCATGGTGGCTTCGGCCAGGCCGGACAGCATGGCAAACATGGCCACGGCCGAAAAGGCCACGGTAATATGGGCCGTGGCAAAGGCCACGGCGCTAGTGCTGGTCACTTCGGTGGCAAGGGCCAGCATGGCCACCAAGGTCACGGCAAGTTTGGGCATGGCAAGAGCGGCGCCCACGCTGCCGGTCATCACGGCAAGCATGGTCATGCAAAGGGCATGGGCCACGGTCATAAGGGCCACGGCAACATGGGCCATGGCAAAGGCCACGGAGCTCATGGCGCCGGTCACTTCGGTGGCAAAGGCCATCACGGCCACAAAGGCCATGGCAAGTTTGGGCATGGCAAGAGCGGCGCCCACGCTGCCGGTCATCACGGCAAGCATGGTCATATAAAGGGCATGGGCCACGGTCATAAGGGCCACGGCAACATGGGCCATGGCAAAGGCCACGGAACTCATGGCGCCGGTCACCTCGGTGGCAAAGGCCATCACGGCCACCAAGGTCACGGCAAGTTCGGGCATGGCAAGAGTGG